>JALOLW010000022.1 GCA_025455795.1 Spirosomataceae bacterium | reverse complement strand
GTCGAGGTATTGCTCGCCTTTGCTGTCCCAAAGCCACGAGCCTTGTGCTTTGACAGGCTCAATGTCGTACAGCGGATACACGTTGAAGAGATTCATTTTTGCGTGGTGGGGGTTTTTAACGTGTAAATGTCAGAATGCGTAAATGCAGAAATGCAAGAATGAGTAAATGGTTTATTGTTGGTAACATCTAAATTTAGACATTCTCAGCATTTAAGCACTTTTGAACAGAAAACCCCGCAAAGTTAGGAAATCTGCGAAGAAAGTAGCCGAAAATTTGCAGGTTTGCATTTGGGTTGGGAGATTTTGTTGAGGTTAAAGGCGATACTTCTGTGATTTGAAAACGTTTAGTACATAGCAGCCTTTTGGGCAAGATGCCTGTGAATAGTGGTTACTCGGCTTAGCAGAGTAACTTCTGGGGAAATCAGTCCAAAAAGTTGAGGAGATACATTTAGTACATTGTAAAATAAATTGGTATGATTTTTTCTTGTTGAATCTGTAAAGACATAAAATCATGCAGAAACAACACTTAAAATTAGCCGAAGCAGACCGCCAAGAATTAACGGGACTACTTCAAAATCGTTCTTTGACAGTTAAGATACATCAACGCATCAAGGTTTTATTAGGCTTAGATTCTGGCAAGAGTTATAAAGACTTAGGCCAAGAACTTGGTTTTACACATATTTCAATGCGAAATATCAGAGATAAATATGTCAATAAATCCGAAAATGCTACTGCTATGTCTTACCTATGCGATAAGGCTCGTAGTGGTCGTCCTATTGATATTTCAGGTGATGAACGAGCTAAAATTACAGCACTTGCTTGTAGTGAAAGTCCTGATGGACGTGTTCGCTGGACTTTACGATTATTAGCTGATAAGGTCGTTGAATTAGGTATTTGTGAACATATCTCACACACTCAAGCGGGCAACATTCTAAAAAAAATGAATTACAGCCACACCTTAAACGCCAGTGGTGCATAGGAAAAATGGATGCCAACTACATTGCTCAAATGGAAAAAATTTTATGGCTTTACCGTTTGCCTTATGATGAAAAATTTCCTGTTGTTTGTTATGATGAACGACCGCACGGGCGGCCCCGCCTGTTTTTTAATAGGTAACTATATAGACCCTATCGCTATGCAAACTGGTAAGGTGCGTAAAGAGCATTATGCCTATGAAAAAAAGGGTTCATGTTGTCTTTTAGCATCTATAGAACCTTTAACAGGCAATAGGTTAGCTCAGGTTCATACACAAAGAACTAAAAAAGAATATGCTCTTTTTATGTCTGAATTAGCTAAAAAATACCCTAATGCAACTAAAATAAGAGTAATTCAAGATAATTTGAATACGCATAATACAAGTTCTTTTTATGAAAATTTGACTGCAGAAGAAGCCTTTGAACTATCTCAAAAATTTGAATTTTACTATACACCAAAATCGGCATCATGGCTAAACATCATAGAAATTGAGTTCTCAGCTTTATCAAAACAATGCTTAAATTGTAGAATATCCACCCAAGAAATCCTTGAAAAAAATGTCTTAACTGTTGTCAAACGGGGCCGCCCGTGCGGAACGAAATGATAAACAAATAAAGGTTGATTGGCAGTTTTCAATCAAAAATGCAAGAACAAAACTCAATCGGCATTATAAAACGGTTAATCCAAAAAATGAAAAATATATACAAACTTAATTTACAGTGTATTTAGCCCTAAACCCAAATTAACTAATTTTTTCTAAACGAAATCAATGGAATGCTGAGTTCAAAAGTCATTGTGGCAGTAAATCCAGTAAAAAATAAACGCTGAATCCAATTGGGTTTAAACTTTGAAAACATGATTAAAACCGAGGGCTTTTTGCGTCTTACGGTTCTTTGAAGATTTTCTACAAAAGTATCATCTACTTTTTGTGTTATACAAAAAAATGTAGCATTGCCTGTACCCAAACGGGCTTGAAGCTCCTGCTGTTTTTTTTTGTTAGCTTTTGTGCTTTTCATATTGAAATGATAAACTTGGGTTGAAGCACCGATTGAATGGCTAAATGCTAAAACAGTAGAAAATTCTTCTTCAATATGCTCCAAATCGGAAGAATAGCCAACAGTTTGGATGCTGCGAAAGCGATAGTTTTTAGGTACTACTATGACTGGGATGACAGAAGCATTGACAAGCGCAGAAGCATGAGTACCTATGAATTTCTGAAAAATGCCTGCCCCTCTTGTTCCCATACAAATATAATCCACCCCCTTTGATTTGGCAAAACTCATGATGAGACTGCTGACATCATTACCAATAGCTACTTCGTATTGATAGTTGAGATGTTGGACTTTGTGTTGTTGAAAAAGTTTATCCAGAAACTTTTTCATTTGCTGTTTACCCTTATCAAGTTCTGATGCTAAGTATTTTTCAACTTCAGCTTTTGGCCATGAGGTGGGGGCATTGATTTCCAGAACATTATAAAAAACAAACTGGCATGCTGTTTGGGCGGATAATTGTATAGCAAAGCGGATTGCTGATTTCGAATTAGAGGAAAAGTCGGTAGTGACGAGGATAGTTTTCATTGAATAGAATTGTTAAGTTGGACTGATAATGATGGGCAATAATACGTACAACTTATTAAAAACATATTAAAGTGAGGTTAGAATAGCATTAGAAGTGTCATAGTTTTCTTCCTTGGGAGGTAATATCCCCCAAAAATTTGATGGTTTACATCGCCTTACCCTGAAAATTACATTGACTAATACAATTGGCGGGGAGTCTTGCTCCCCGCCAATGCTTTCTTACAACACCTCTACCTTTGTCACATTGTCATCAGACATTCTATCAATGAGCTTATTGTAGGGGTCTATACCGCCTTTGATGGGCTTGCCCTTTACCACGAGTTCGATGGTGTGCTTGCCGGGGGTGAGCTTGTGTTTTTGGAGGTAAAGCGGCACTTTTTGCTTCATGCCGAGTTTGTTTTTGGTCTCCTCTGCAAACACGCCGATGTCAATGTAGTTCGGGGTTTTGCCCTGCGCTATTTCTTTGCCCGTTTTGTCGTAGTAGAGTTTTTTGGTCTCTACGCTGAGCTTCACCTTGTATTGGTCGCCTTTGAGCGGTGTGGCTTCTACATTGGTCACTTTGTTTTCATACAACGCAATTTTTTTGATACAATCTTCCACAAAATACTTCAACGAGTCGGGGGTTTGGGCGTAAATGCTGTTGTACCATTCGTCGGTGGTGGTGAAAGGTGCGTTTTGGCGGAAAGCGGTCTTTTGGGCGTATTCGCGCAGCCAACCGTTCAGTTTTTGCTCACCCACCATGTCTTGTAGCGCATAAAACGTGAGCGTGCCTTTGCCGTACCAGATGTAGCTGCCGTTTTCGTTGTCCATGAGCGGCTGCTCGCCTCTGCTTTCGCTACCGCGTCCGCGCAGGTATTGGTCGAGGGCGTATTTGAGGCGTTCCTGCATCACGTCGCGCCCGTAGGCGTGGTGCAGCACCATATGGGAGCTGTACTCGGCCAAGGCTTCGGCGATGTTGTTGCCACCGCGCGTGAAGCTCGGCATCACTTGGTGGCCCCACCACTGATGCGCCACCTCGTGGGCGGTCACGTAGTAAGCGTAGTTGGTTTGGTTGGGGTCGGAGAAGTCGGCCAAAAAGCCAAAATCTTCGGAATACATGATGGTGTTGGGAAACGACTGCGCGAAAGTACGGTAGCGCGGAAACTCCAAAATTCGCATTTGCTTGAACTGATAAGGCGTGAAATTGGCCGAGCAGTATTTGAGCGCGTCTTTGAGTCCCGCCATAAAGTGACTCATGTTTTTGTTGTGGGTAGGATGGTGGAAAATCTCCACTTTGATGTCCTGCCCATCGGCGTTTTTGATGGTTTCACGGTGAACGGCGTACCGCGCCGAAGCCACGTTGAAAAACATATCCATCACTTCGTTTTGCTTGTAAGTGAAATACTTACGCCCATTCTCCGTCCATTCTTTTTGCAAATAGCCTGGCATGATGGCAATCTGGTCGGGGTCGGTGCTGACAGTTCCCTCAAACGTAATCCAGTCACCTTCTTGGCTAAACAGGAAGTTTTTCAAACCTACTGAATCGGTACGGGCGGGGGTGTCAAACTCGCGGATAGGCAACTTGTATTTTTTGCGGTATCGTTCCGACGACATCTCCGACTGCGCGCTGTATCCAATGCCCGGAAACAAGTCGCCGTGGTTGAGGAAAGTACCGTTTTCGGCAACGGTAAATTGACTCTCGCCGCCGTTGCGGAATCCCCTAAACTCCCCGTGCGAGGTAATTTCCATCACTGCCGTGTCGTTGGGTAGGAGGGTTTGGGGGAGTTTGTAAATATAAAAACGCTGGATACTGTCGTTCAAGATTTTCTTTGGTTCTACACCGTTGATTTTCAGGCTCATGGTATAGTGTGGAAAACCGCTACCCACGTTCAGAATGAGCGAATCCAACGGGCGGTTGTGCTTGTTTTTTATTACAAAACGACCGTGTGCATCCATCATGCGCTGCTTGGGGTGCAAATCCACTTCTACTTTTACAGAAGTTACTTTGGGCTGCGGACGCAGGTAATATTTGCGGTATTTTTGTTCGTATTCTACGGCCAACTCGCGGTTTTCTTCGGCGGTGCGGTAGCGATTTGCCACACTTTGGTTGTAATAAATATAGCCTGCTGCTCCCAACCACACGAGCGTGAACACCGAGAGCAAAGCACCCGTCATGGGGCGAAAACGTTGCATGGCCAACTGCCAACGGTTTTTGAAGTTGGTCTCCGTGCCGCGCGTCCAAAACAAGTTGCCAATCACCAAAAATACTGCCGAAAGCCCACCCCAACAAAGCAGATACGCAATGGTGTTGGTGAGATAGCCGAAGCCGTTCATGTCAGAAAACGCGCCCGTTGGCACGGCGTTGAAATACAACAGGCTGTAGTTGTATTCTGAAAAAGCTCGCGTACCGTACAACACCGCCCAAAAAGCGATATTGACGGCGTGACCTGTCATTTTGTTATTGACCAAAGTATGAATCAAAAACGTAATCATGGTCAAAAACGTCCATTGCAACACGGGCACGGCGTAGCCTTGCAAATACAACGGCAGGTTGTAGTCAAAATAGCCTTGGATGGTTTGCCACGCCATGCCACACAAAATACCAATCACTGGGATAAACAACATAATACCAATCATGGCCAAAAACTTAGACCCATACACCAGCCAATTGGGCAGGGGCAGGGCATCGGCAATGAGGTGAAAGTTGAAAGTACGGTCGCGGTTAACGACCTCGCCCGTGATGAAAATGATGAGAATAATGACGATAAAATAGAAAGTGCTGTCTTTGGTTTCGAGCATGAGAAAAGTAGTAGGCAGTGAATCGGTGCCGTACAACATGCCTGCGTACTGCATGTCCAAAAACATAAACAAGGCCGCGGCCAACAAAATAGCGATAAAAAACGGGTCGCGGACGATGTTGCGAAATTCGAGTTTGGCCATTCCCACCATCGTCTTGATGCCTTTCCAACCACTCAGAGAGCTGGTCGTTGGATTGATGGCCAAAATGCGTTGCAGGTCTATTTTATCAGCTACGAGGCTTTGTTTAGCTACTTTTTGACGTTTTTTGAATAAACCTTTGGCCGCTTTTGCTTCTAAAAACCTTCTAAAATCAAACCTAAACAGCAAATACAACAGTGGCAAAAGTCCCACGCTCACCCAAAGCAGGCGATTCCAGAGGAGATTGCCCGCCAACGGGAAATAGCGGGTATTTTGTTCAGAAACTGTCCAATAGCGTACCAAATCGTCGAGCGCATTGATGGCAAAAGGGTCCACGATAGCGGCCAGGGTTTTGTTGTCCAAATCGGTCATCAAAGAGCTTGCTATCAAATATCCCACGAGCAGCATCACACCACCTGCGTAGGTTACAAATACACGCTTCGTAAGGGCTACTAAACTGAAAAACAAACTTCCCGCAAAGAATAGATTAGGAACGCCGATGATGAGGTAAGGCCACAAATAGTAAAGGATATTAAACGGCCCTACGCGCTCGGCATTATTGCCCACTTCAAATGTTTTGCTAATCCAACAACCCAAAATGTGACCCATCAAAATACCCGACCCGATAAAGATGAGGGCAATAAATGAACCCCAAAAACGCCCCATGAGGTAGCCTTTTTCGGAAATAGGATAGCTAAAATAGTAATTTTGGGTTTTGTGTTCGATGTCACGGTACACAGGTACGCCCATCACGGCGGTGGCGAGCATGGCCCCAAGTGTACACATGATAGCGATAAACGCCCCTGCCTGCGTGGGACCATTGACAAAGATTTTTTCGGAAGAACCCGAGCCGATACTGACCGAGCCATTGGTGGCCAATAAAATAGAGAGTAAAAACATGGCCGCCCAATAGCCCCAAGTAGCGGGTCGTTTGAAGCGATATTTGAGTTCAAAGGATAAGATTTTGAGCATTTTGATTGCTGTTTTAGTGTTTTGATAAATTATTTTTTGTCATTTCGACAACTCTTTTGTCATTCCGACGAAGGAGGAATCTAAATCGCTTTTTTCACCACTGCGGCGGACCGTTCCGACGAAAGAGGGAGCTGAGTCTGCTGCGGACTTAGATGCTTCGTGCCTCAGCATGACAAATTGTATCAATATCAACCTTGTATCTCCCCATTCAAAAACTTCCAATCAGGATTAAAATCATTGATAAGTGCCTCTTTTTTGGAACGTCGCCAGCCTTTGATTTCTTTTTCACGTTCAATGGCATTATTGATGTACTGATGATGTTCCCAATAAATCAAATAATGACATTTGTATTTGGCTGTAAACGCACTCGTGCCTTGTTTATGTTCTTCCAATCGTCTCACCAAATCATTCGTTATGCCTACATACAGCACCGTTTTTGTAAAATTAGTCAGAATGTAAACGTAGTATTGATGGTCTTTCATTGTATTTCCTTTTTTTGTCATTCCGAGGTACGAGGAATCCGAGTCCGCCACGGTTATAGACCCCTCCTATCGTCGGGGTGACAAAGTGCATGAGTCAGGATGACAAAAACCACCTCCTACACCGCCAGCCCTTGCCGTTTAGTAATCTCCGAGAAATAGACATCTTCTAAGTCGGGCGTGGCGGTTTCAAAGCCCAGCAGTGGCTCGTCGGCTACGACACGGATTTGCGTTTTGCCCATTTTCAACGAAGTTGAAATCACCTCATAATCTTCGCGATACTGGTCGAGTTCGGCCTTTTCTATGCTCTTTTTGAAGACTTTGCCTTCCAATGATCTCACCAATTCGTTGGGATTTCCTTTGGCTACCACTTCGCCGAGGCAGATGATGGCCATATCTGAGCAAAGGTTGGTCACATCTTCTACAATGTGCGTAGAGAGAATCACGATGGTATTTTCACCGATTTCAGAGAGGAGGTTATGAAAACGGTTTCGCTCGGCAGGGTCGAGGCCCGCCGTGGGTTCATCCACAATGATAAGTTGGGGATTGCCAATGAGTGCTTGGGCAATGCCAAAACGCTGTTTCATCCCACCCGAATACGTGCCGAGGTTTTTCTTGCGGGCATCATACAAATTCACTTTTTGGAGAAGCCCCTGCACTACCTCTTTGCGCTCACCACGGTTGGTGATGCCTTTGAGGTCGGCGATGTGGTCGAGCATGGTTTCGGCACTCACCCGTGGATACACGCCAAACTCTTGCGGCAGGTAGCCCAAGAGTTTACGAACGCTGTCTTTGTCGCGCAGCACGTCAATATCACCGAGGGAAATGCTGCCGCTATCGGCTTCTTGGAGCGTGGCGATGGTCCGCATGAGCGAGCTTTTGCCAGCACCGTTGGGGCCAAGCAAGCCAAACATACCACGATTGATGGTCAATGACACATCTTTGAGAGCTTGGACGTTGTTAGAGTACGTTTTGGAAAGATTTTGGATAATTAGCTGCATGAGCGATAGGTTTTTGGATTTAATTGTTTTGACGAAAATAGAAAAACAGGCCATGTTTTCTAATCCACTTTGGGATTAATGGCAAAATGAGAAGATAAACGCGCTGATTTGTAGTTTTTCGTACATTTGTTACAAACTCCAAAACCATGACATCTGTTCAGTACATCACCGACAAAAACGGTCGCCGCAAGTCAGCGATTGTGCCTATCAAACAATGGAAAGAAATCCAGCAAAAACTTAGCCTTCAAGACCAAGAAGACGATACCCCTGTTTTTACGAAAGCAGAAGTTTTAGCCAACCTCAAAGAAGCCGTCGAAGAAGTCAAACTGTACCGCGAAGGAAAGATACAGTTTCAGACTTTTGATGAAATGATGGCAGAAGTAGAAGCTGAACTAAAAGCAGAGGGTTACAGATGATTGAGATTATTCCTGCTGCTTCCTTTCGCAAGGCTTTGAAGCCACTTGCCAAAAAGTATCGTTCGCTGATGAATGATTTGAACCAATTGGCTGATCAAATAAGAAACAACCCAAAAATAGGCACGCCTATAGGCCACGATTGTTTCAAAATTAGGTTAGCCATTTCCTCCAAAAATCAAGGCAAGAGTGGAGGGGCGCGTGTGATTACTTGTGTGAAAATCGTGAATGAACAAGTGGTTCTTTTGACGATTTATGACAAGTCTGAGCGAGACAATATTACAGATAAAGAACTTTTGGCTTTACTCAAAGAACTCGAATAATGTCTGCTGCTACACCCTTTATTCTGCGTCGTTGGCAAAAAGGCGATGAAATGGCACTCGTCAAATACGCCAACAATTACAACGTTTGGCGCAACGTGCGCGACTCGTTTCCGTATCCCTACACCCCCAAAGATGCCGAGGGGTGGATAGAACTCTGTCAGGGCGAAGACAAGCCGACTGTTTTTGCGATTGAAATAGCAGGCGAAGCCGTAGGAGGAGCGGGTATTGTTCCCCAAAAAGACGTTTTTCGTAAAAATGCCGAGATTGGCTACTGGCTTGGAGAGCCGTTTTGGGGCAAAAGCATTGCTTCAGCAGTTGCCCGACAAATGGCAGAATACGCCTTTCGGGAGTTTGATGTGTATCGGTTGTACGCGGGGGTTTTTGAGTACAACGTGCCTTCGATGAAGGTGTTAGAAAAAGCTGGTTTTACTTTGGAGGCTGTGGCAAAAAAGGCCATTTGCAAAGAAAACCAGCTTTATGATGAATACATTTACGTCAGATTCAGAGACTCGCTGCCTCTTTGAGGGCTTCCTCGTTGGCAGCAATAATGTGCTGAATGTGCGAATCTTCCAGTGCCGTTGAGAAAAACAAACTTTCGTACTGCGACGGTGCCAAATAAACTCCCCGCTTCAACATCCCGTGGAAATACCGCCCAAAAAACGCCAAATCGGTGGTTTTGGCCGAGGCAAAATCGGTGACCGGCTGCGAGGTCATAAACAGCGTAAACATGGAGCCAATCTGATTGATAGTTAAGTCAAGCCCCAGTTTTTGAAGGCTGTTTTTGAATCCTTCGGTGATATGTTGGCCCGTAGCTTCCAGCTGCGTATAAACTTCGGGATGCTCGTCCAAATACGTGAGCATCGCCAAACCCGCCGACATTGCAATCGGGTTGCCCGAAAGCGTACCTGCTTGATACACAGGCCCTGCGGGCGACACACAATCCATGATTTCGCGTTTACCTCCGTACGCGCCTACGGGCAGACCTCCCCCGATGATTTTGCCCATCGTGGTCAGGTCGGGGGTGATGCCAAAACGCTCCTGCGCGCCACCTTTGGCCAAACGGAAACCCGTCATCACTTCGTCAAAAATCAACACAATGCCTTCTTTGGTACACAAATCACGCAAGGCTTGCAAATAGCCCTCGGCGGGCAGCACACAGCCCATGTTGCCTACCACAGGCTCCAAAATCAAGGCGGCGATTTGGCCTTTATTGGCTTCTACCAACGTTTTGACCGCTTCCAAATCGTTGAAAGGTGCGGTCAGGGTGTCATTGGCGACGCCTTTGGTCACGCCAGGGCTGTCGGGTACACCCATCGTGACCGCCCCACTCCCTGCTGCTATCAAAAAACTATCGCCGTGGCCGTGGTAGCAGCCTTCAAACTTGATGATTTTGTCACGGCCTGTATAGCCTCGTGCCACCCGAATCGCGGCCATCGTGGCCTCCGTACCCGAATTGACCATCCGTACTTTCTCCACCGACGGCACCATGTTTACGATACGCTCGGCCATCACGACTTCGTTGGCCGTAGGTGCGCCAAACGAAAAAGAGTTTTGGATGGCGTCGGCCACGGCTTCTTGGATGAGTGGGTGCGCGTGGCCCAAAATCATCGGCCCCCAAGAGTTGATGAGTTCGATGTATTGATTGCCGTCTTCGTCAATAATATACGGTCCTTGGGCTGATTTAATAAAAAGCGGATTGCCGCCTACTGCCCTAAACGCCCGCACGGGCGAATTGACCCCGCCGGGGATAAATTGTTTGGCTTTCTCGAAAAGTGTTTGACTTTGTGTGGTTTGCATGATGTGGTTATTCGTTTACTCGTTCTATACGCATATCAGTCACTTTCCAAATCGGAACTGTCTGATTATCATTGGATTTTTGGTAATTAAAACTCGACAATAAGTAGTCTTCTTCGTAGGTGCGTGTGTCCAAGCCCACACGAAGCTGGCTTTGGAATTTGTGCAGCATTCTTCCAAAAAACAACAGCATATCGTAGCCTTGCATCGTAAATACCGACGGGATGGTATTGCGTTTGGCCATGTATTGGGCCTGAAACTCTCGTACTTGGGGTTTTGAAGTATCTATAAAATCGGTGTCCAAGAGATATATTTCTTTTGATAACGCACTCGCTGAGGCATTGTTTAGATTGAAAGCCGACGATGATGCCAAAATCGGCGCAACCACGCGCCGTTTGGTCATCATCGTCATCACTTTTGTGCCGTCACTTTCGGAATTGCCAAATATCACTACGTGTCCCGGGCGGTTCCAATCGGCAATAGCAGCCGTGGAGTCGAGTTTTTCGCGGGTTTTTCTAAAATCAATTACCAAGTAGTTGGCGGCCAGGGCTTTGGTGCGGTAGTTGGCGGCCAACACCGAGTCTTTGCGGGTATTGCTGTAATAAATCGCCACTTTGCGGTTGGTGATTTTGGGCAACGAGCGCATAAAATTCAGTGCTTGCTCTGCTTGCCGTTCAAAAGAAGGTTGAAACAAAAAAGTACGCGGATGATTGGCCAAAATATCGGTAGAAAGTGACGTAGGATGGACAAAAAAGATTTGATTGTTTTCGGCAAAATCAGCCGCCATTTTGGCACTTTCGTTATACACAGGCCCAATCAACAAGTCGGACTGCTGCACGGTGCTATTGCCCATCAAATCATTCATCTCGGCGGCTTGTGGGCCCACGTCATAGCCGAACAAATTGACCAAAATCCCTTCTTGTTGCAGTTTGGCTTTGGCCCATTTCATACCTTCGTACATATCATACGCAAACTGATTGTTTCGCGCTCGCTGCGAAGTCGAAAACTCTTTCAACCGAAACGGCAGCATGACAGACACGTTGTAGTAGCCTTTTTGAAAATTAGGCACGTTTTGGGCTTTTGTGGAAGAAGTTTTGACAGGCACCGCCGCCCCGAAGCGGTTGGTAAGTTGGTCGGAAAGTGCCAAATCGGTTTTATCGTTGGAGGTTTTTTGAATCAAATCAATCAATGCCAACCCCACCACTTTGTCGGTCGGGAACTGCCGATTGAGGGTTTTGAGGTAATTCAAATCATTGACCGACGCGATGTAGTATTTTTTCAAACTTTCCGCGTCTTTTTTGATTTTGGCATCGGTGATGTCCTGCAATACATCCAAGGCTTGTCCAAACTGTTTTTCTTGAAAAGCCAAATCTCCTTCCAAATAGCGTACTTCGTCCATCTTAGGCCAATCAGGAAAACGTTCTTTCAGCAAAGCCAACGTCTGACGGCTTTCGGCAAGCCGATTGGTTTTTTGGGCGGCAAGGGCATAGTAGTACTGGGCAAAAGGCACTAATCCATGACGGTATTTGGCCGAGCAAAGCGGAATCAATCCATTGAGAGCCATAGCATAATCACCTGATTTATAGAGCGAAACGGCGCGTTTGTAGTCGCGCTCGTAGGTGTCTTGCGCCACCAAGTGCAACGGCAAAAAAAGCAGGACAATCGAGAAACGTTTCATCAAAGAAGGGTTAAGATAAATGAGGCGTTTTGTCAAAAAACGGACAAAATCTTCGTAAAAATACGGAAGAACCTTATAAAACAAAAAAGCCATCTCGCTATAAGCAAATGGCTTTTTCCACACTTAACCTATGATGAAAGACTTTGTTTTTGAGCAAAGTCTTAAACGTAACGACAATATACGTCAATTAGTTTTGGAAAAACAAGTGTTTTTTTAAAATTTTTTATTTGAGGTTTAACTCTGCCCCAATCTCCGCTACTTTCTGCTTCAACAAAGCATATACTTCGTCAAAATCTTCGTTGCGGTGAAGCGCACCTACTACGCCTACATAAAACTTGATTTTGGGCTCTGTACCCGACGGACGACAAGTAAACTTGGTGCCATCGGCAGTAAAAAATTGCAGTACGTTGGACGACTCAATGCCCATCTCGCCCGCAGGAATAGCGATCGTTTGACCGTTTTCGGTACGTTGGAGGCTTTTGTAGTCGTCAATCCGAATCACGGGCGAACCCGCCAACGATGCGGGCGGATTGGCGCGGAAGTCGGCCATCATTTGTTGGATTTCTTCGGCGCCTGATTTTCCTTTTTTGGTCAAAGAAATCAAGCCTTCATAGTAAAATCCAAACTTTTTATAGACCTCCATCATCATGTCAAACAAACTCAGCCCTTTGTCTTTGGCGTAGGCGGTGAGTTCGGCTATCATGGCGCAGCTTGCTATTGCGTCTTTGTCGCGCACGGCGTCGCCGATGAGGTAGCCGTAGCTTTCTTCGCCTCCACCAATAAACTGCTGTTTGCCTTCTAACTCTCTGATTACCTGCGCTATGTACTTGAAGCCCGTGAGGGTATTGTAGCAGTGTACGCCGTAATCTGCGGCCATTTTGTCAATGATGTCGGTCGTGACGATGGTTTTGCACACAAACTCTTTGCCCGTCAATTTGCCCGCTTCTTGCCACGCTTGAAGCAGGTAATAAATCAACAAAGTAGCCGTTTGGTTGCCGTTTAGCAGTTGGATTTCGCCGTGGTGATTTTTGACGGCGATGCCCACACGGTCGGCGTCGGGGTCGGTACCCATCACGAGGTCGGCGTCTATTTCGTTGGCTTTGGCTACGGCCATTGACATCGCCTCCGATTCTTCAGGATTGGGATAAACCACCGTCGGAAACAGCCCGTTGCCTTTGGGTTCGGCTTGCTCGGCGATAAGCGTCACGTTGTCAAAACCCATGCGCTCGAGCAGCGTAGGTACGAGTGTTACACCCGTGCCGTGCAGGGGCGTATAGACAATTTTGAGGTCTTTCTGTCGTGCTATTGCCTCTTTTGAAATCGAAAGCGAAAGGATTTGGGCGATGTATTTTTCGTCAATTTCGCTGTCAATCTTGTGGATTTTGGAGGCATCTCCTGCAAACTTAATATCATCCACCGACTGAATGGCGTTTACCTCGCCGATGATGTTTTTGTCGTGCGGGGCTACCACTTGGCTGCCGTCGTCCCAGTAGGCTTTGTAGCCGTTGTATTCTTTGGGATTGTGCGAGGCAGTCACCACTACACCGCTTTTACAACCCAATGCCCGAATCGCAAAACTCAACTCTGGCGTGGGGCGTAACGCACTAAACAGATACACTTCGATGCCATTGGCCGAGAAGATATTGGCTATCACCTCGGCAAACTCGTCCGATTTGATGCGGCTGTCATGGGCGATGGCCACGCTGATTTTTTGATTAGGAAAAGCCTTGTTGAGGTAGTTGGCCAAGCCTTGTGTGGCAGCACCCACCGTGTATTGGTTCATGCGGTTGGAACCAATACCAATCAACCCGCGCAAGCCGCCCGTACCAAACTCTAAGTCTTTGTAGAAAGAGTCGGTAAGTTCAATAAAATTTTGACTATCAAGTAGTTGTTGGACGGCACTTTTGGTATCGGCATCGTAGTTGCCACCGAGCCATTGATTGACTTTGGATTGTACGCTTGCTTCGAGCATATTGATAAACGAGTTTGAATGAGGGTTTGAGATACGCGCTTTCTCAGACGTTAACTTTTAAAAATCAGCATCAAATGAGATTTGGTTGGCTTCGCGGTCTTGCACTTTTACCCCTGCTTTTTGGTATTCACCCACCCGCTTCTCGAAGAAGTTGGTCTTGCCCTGAATCGAAATCATGTCCATGAAATCGAAAGGATTGGTGGCATTGTAGATTTTCTGCAAACCAAGAGATACCAGCAGGTGGTCGGCCACAAACTCAATGTACTGCGTCATGAGGTTGGCATTCATACCAATCAATGACACGGGCAGCGCGTCGGTCACAAACTCTTTTTCGATGTCCACGGCGTCGCGGATGAGGTCATAGACCGTTTCTTCGGGGAGTTTGTTTTTGATGTGTTGGGTGTAAAGCAAACAGGCAAAATCGCGGTGCAAGCCTTCGTCGCGCGAGATGAGTTCGTTGGAGAAAGAAAGACCAGGCATCAAGCCACGTTTTTTCAACCAGAAAATTGAGCAGAAAGACCCCGAAAAGAAAATACCCTCAACTGCCGCAAAAGCAATCAAACGCTCCACAAAACTGCCGTTTGAAATCCAACGCAACGCCCAATCGGCTTTTTTCTGCACGCACGGAATGGTATCAATCGCCCGGAGCATTTTGTCTTTTTCGACGGGGTCTTTGATGTAGGTATCTATGAGCAATGAGTACGTTTCGGAGTGGATGTTTTCCATCATAATCTGAAATCCGTAGAAGCATTTAGCCTCGGCGTATTGGACTTCGCTGAGAAAATTGACGGCCAAATTTTCGTTGACGATACCATCAGAAGCAGCAAAAAACGCCAACACGTGCGAGATAAAATGACGCTCCCCGTCGTTGAGGGTTTCCCAATCTTTCAGGTCGGGAGAAAGGTCTATTTCTTCGGCAGTCCAAAAGGCCGCTTCGTGGTTTTTATAAAACTTCCAAATATCGTGGTGCTTGATAGGAAACAACACAAAACGGAGGGGGTCTTCGACCAACAAAGGCTCTTCGAGGGTAGCGACTTGTAACATAAATAACTGACTTTTAAGAAGTTTATGGGGAATTTATTAATTTTGGCGTCTTCTCAGAAAAGACAAAATTTTGAGGAGACAAAATTACAAATTTTACCAACCCATTTTAACCTCGTCAGCGAGATAGACTGACTTAGACCCAAAAATTACTATTTCTATTTTTGTAACTATAAGCGTATCAATAGTTTTATTTAAAAAATTCTTTTTTTCGTCATACGACTCGTATATACCTAACTTGTGATGCTTTTTGTTTGGATAGTATTGGTGGCTTCCATGTTTATTGGTTTTTGGGTGTTCCGTCGGCAAGACGGAAAGCTGCGGGTATTGATGTACCATAAAGTGCTTCTGAATGAATCTAATATGCTCACCGTCACTACGGCGCAACTGGATACGCAGCTTCAATATCTTCGACAACAAGGCTACGAATTTATTTCGATTCGCAATTTGCTGAATCTTTCTTCGCCCCCTTCCAATGCGGTCTTGCTCACTTTCGACGATGCCTACCTCAACAACCTCGAACACGCCTACCCGATTCTGAAAAAATACCGCGCTTGTGCCACGATTTTTGTGCCGTCGGGCTACGTAGGTCAAAGCAGTGGCTGGGACCTCAAACCTGACCCGCTGATGTCGGTGCAGCAACTGCGAGATTTAGACCCTGAAGTGTTTGATTTGGGGCTGCATACGCACCTTCATCGCAACTTTGCGGATTTGTCAATAGATGAAATAGAAACAGAAATTTCAAACAATATTCAGTTTTTTAGAGATAATCAATTAGCGTTTGTGCCAGCGTTGGCATATCCATACGGCGGCAGGCCCAAAGACAAGTCCCTCAAAAATCAAATGAAACAGGTGCTGTCGCAATTGGGCGTAACGATGGCTTTTCGGATAGGCAATCGCCTCAATAACTGGCCGCTGACCAACCGCTACGAAATCCAACGTATTGACGTGAGAGGCACCGATTCGATGGGTGATTTTAAGCGCAAAGTACGCTGGGGAAAACTGATATAACATGAAAATTTACACCAAAACGGGCGATAAAGGCACGACCTCACTCGTGGGCGGTACGCGCGTGAGCAAGGCCGAACTCCGAATAGACACTTACGGCACGGTTGATGAACTCAACGCCTACATCGGTTTGGTACGCGACCAAGCCATCCATAATGACACTCGTCGTGATTTTTTGAAATACATCCAAGACCGACTTTTTACGATTGGGTCAATTCTTGCCTCTGAACCCGACAATCGCAAGCACTTCATCCCCGACCTACACGAAGAGGACATCACTGCCCTCGAAACTGCCATAGACGACATGAACGAAGCCCTCGAACCGATGCGCTCGTTTATCTTACCAGGTGGGCATCAATCGGTGTCTTTTGCGCACGTAGCCCGCACGGTGTGCCGCCGCGCGGAGCGGCTGGTCATCGCCCTCAACGAAACCGAACCCGTGGATGACATCGTGGTACGCTATCTCAATCGGCTGTCTGACTATCTTTTTGTACTCTCGCGCAAAATGGCCCAAGAGCTGGGCGTAGAGGAAATCAAATGGCAGCCACGGCGGTAGTTTTTACTTCACGGTTCCCTCCAAATCCATGAAATAGTTTTTTCATCCATCCACCGTTTGCTTTTTTCACAAAAAACAAAAATATTTGCATTGACAACTAATTTTTAAACCACCAACAAAATGACAACGGACACACTGGACATGAAAATAGAGCGCGTGGCAGCTTCGCGTATCCATGAAATAGACTTCGACAATTTGGTTTTTGGTCGTCATTACTCAGACCATATGTTTGTGGCCGACTACATCGGCGGCGAGTGGACCAACCTTCAAATTGTCCCCTACGCCAACCTTAGCCTTAGCCCTGCGACGGCTACTTTGCACTACGGACAAGCGATTTTTGAAGGAATGAAAGCCTACAAAAACGACGCTGGTGAGCCGCTCATGTTTCGTCCGTTGGACAACTGGAAGCGTTTCAACAAATCTGCCGTGCGGATGTGCATGCCCGAAGTCCCCGAAGAGATTTTTATGGGTGGTTTGTCGGAATTGTTGCAGATAGACGCCGCCTGGATTCCGACCCAGCCCGATAGCTCGCTTTACGTGCGTCCGTACATGTTTTCGACCGATGCGTACATTGGTGTGCGTCCATCTGATACCTACAAATTCATCATTTTCTCTGGCCCTGTGGGCAAATACTACGCCAATCCCCCCCGTGTAAAAGTAGAACAGCACTACATCCGAGCTGCTGAGGGTGGGGTGGGTTATGCCAAATGCGCTGGCAACTACGGCGGCTCGCTGTATCCTGCCAAACTGGCCCAACAGCAAGGCTACGACCAAATCATCTGGACCGACGCCCGCGACCACGAGTTTGTGGAGGAGTCTGGTACGATGAACGTGATGTTTGTCATTGACGGCAAACTCATCACCCCCGCTGTTTCCGATACGATTTTGGATGGTGTGACTCGCAAAAGCATCATAGACATTGCCCGTCACTGGGGTATGCCCGTAGAAGAGCGCAGGATTTCGGTCAAAGAAGTGATAGACGCCATCAAAGAAAATCGGTTAGAGTCGGCCTTTGGGGCAGGTACGGCGGTGGTAGTGTCGCCGTTTGGAGTGATTGGTTTTGAAGGAACGGATTACCAGCTTCCTGCCGTGACTCCCGAATCATTTGCGGCGCGTGCCAAGGCGTTTTTGTCGGACATTCGCACGGGCAAAACCGAAGACCCGTTTGGCTGGGTTGTGAAGGCATAAGACGGATAAAATTATAAAAAAAGCACCTGTTGGTACAAAAACCGACAGGTGCTTTTATTTTTGTTGCATGAACTTCGTTGCCTACGCCCAACAATACCACCGCGATTTGCTCGAGCGCATCGTACCGTTTTGGCTTCAACACAGCCTCGACAGTACTTTTGGCGGGTATTGGAACGTCATTTCGGCCAAAGGCGAGGTGGTCTCAACCGATAAATGGCTCCAATGGCACGGGCAGCAAGTGTGGGCATTTGTGCAACTTTATCAGTACGAGCCGCGCCAAGCGTTTTTGGATTATGCCCAGCACGGGGCTGATTTTTTGCTCCACTACGGCACCGACGCCAAAGACAACTGGTGGGCGGTAGTAGATGGCACAGGGCGTGGCGTAGAAACCGTGACCGACACCCGCACCGAAGCTGCTGCCGTGATGGGTTGGGCGGCTTTGTACGACCTTACCCAAGAGAGTAGCTATGCCGACGCCGCCAAAAAAACGCTACTCAAAGCACTCAAACGCCGCGAAAAAACTTTTCAGAAACGCACTGAGGACGTTTTATCGGGGCGGTACCTCAAAAATATAGCCGAGTGGAGTGCATTGGCCAAAGCCCTAAAAGCGACGGAGGGGATTTTGGGTGAGAAAATGTTCAAAGACAAAGCCGAACAACTTCTCAATGAGCTAATGAAGCATTTTTGGGAGGGTCGTGCCGAAATCATGCTCGAAAACGTGGGCGTGGAAGGTGGTTTTTCGGATTGCTTGGGGGGGCGTCGCATCCACGCGGGGCGGGTTTTTGAAGCCTTCAACGCTACCTACGATTTGACCAAAACCCTCAACAAACGCAAATTACGACAGCAACTGGCCAAACACGTGCTTCTGCTCGCCGAAACTACCTGGGACGAAGCCTACGGCGGGTACTTTCATTGGATGGATATCAAAAGCCGCGCTGTGACCGAGCCAGAAGCCTATTTCAAAATGGCATGGGTGCAGTTGGAGGCGTGTACGGCCATGCTCAACGCTTATCAGGTACTACAAGACCGCAGCCTGCTCCGATACTGGCAACGTACCAACGATTATCTTTGGCAGCATTTCCCCGACAACAGCCCCGAAGGCGAATGGATAGGCTCTCTCAGCCGCCACGGCGAACCGCTCTTTGGCCTTAAAGTTACACCCGACAAAAACGCCTACTATCCCATCAAAAATCTCCTCGACAGCGCACGTATATTGGCGACTATCAAGTAGTTAAAAAAGTTTTGGGCTATTTGTTTTGACTTGTTGATAAGACCATTTACATTTGTTTGAACTCAACGTCAAACACTCAACAACGTTATGAACACTTCGACCCCGCTGTTGTCGGCTATGTCCGACAGTGGCTCTGTGGTAGATTGGTGGTTTGTCTATAAAGTAGCTGGTAAAGCGATTTCGGCTGATGGTACAGATGCCAAAGGCGACGAGTACGTTTACTTTGATGCTGCTCAAAACGGCCAAATCGCCCTTTCTCCTCACCGCATCAGCAGCCCCACCGACGGGGCCGTCGCCAACACCCTCAATCAGATCTATAACAACAAAGACCCCAATGTAGGATGGTTTTTTTACAACGACGAAAACCCCATTTCGGGCAAAACCAACGGTAGCAGAGGACACACAAAAGGCGTTTTGTGCTTTAATACCGTCACCAATTCGGCCTTTTGGCTGATTCAATCTTCCCCAAAATTCCCGTCTAAAGCACCCTACAACTATCCTACGACGGCGATGGGCAACGCCCAAACGTTTTTGTGCATTACCCTCAAAGATGCCGATACCGCCCGCGCCATTGCGCAGCAGATGTTTGTAGCCCAGCAACCCAACGTTTACCTCGCTTCCAAAGTACCGCTTGGTA
>JALOLW010000335.1 GCA_025455795.1 Spirosomataceae bacterium | reverse complement strand
AACAAAAATAGACAAACGAGTAACTTTTTCATGGCAATACAAATGTTTTGGTTGTGTTGAAAAAAATTGAACACGACAAAAGTATTGTGTATTTCCACCAACCGACAGCTTTTTCAGACAAACCGCCGCTTTGGCGGAGTGAAAACCAAAATGCGAGGGATAAACCCCCTTAAAACTCTTCCTCGCGCTTGTCTTCGCGGGCTTCTTCGGTTTTGCCGAGGTCTTCTATGGCGTTGATGATGCCCGCCCCGTCGCGCCGCTCTACCAAATTGTAATACTGAAACCCGATAGCGACCAGCACCAACGAGCGTACCAATATCGAACCCACGGTAGCAATCACGCCGCTGATGACATTCCAAACCTCACTCGGTGCTTCTGCACCTTTGCCTTGCAGCAGCGAGCTAATCATGACTGCCATGGTGGGGATTTGAAAAATATAGCCTATAATTCCCGAAATAAACCCAACGATAACCAGCAACCCAAAAGTGGACCACCACTTGTCTTTGATAAGATAAAAACACCGACGGAAGGTATCGCCCATGTCGAGGTTTTCACGCATGAGTACCATGTACATCAACGACAAGCAAACGCTCACATAAATGCCTGGTAGAATAAAAAACAGTGCGGCTACGCCTACAAACAGAACCATCACGATAGAGTAGCCCAAACTGGTCAAAATGTAGCTTTTCATGCGGTTCCAGACGGTTTCGGGCGTGATGGCGCGGTTGCCCTCCTCGTATTCGAGCAGGTAGGCATTGACCACGAGTGTGGCCGCAAGCCCCGCAATGCCCAAAAAGAGAAACAGGAACAAAATGCTCGTAAACATCGAATACATGCCTGAAAAAGCCAAGTCAGTACTGCCACCGCCAAGCACTTCTTGTTGTATTCCCAAGATACCCGATTGATAGGAACTCATAAAAAAACCGCCAATCAACGCGGGTGGGCCTGCGATGTAAAGCAAAGACAACATAAGCGGTTTGAAGTTGTCAATCACAAACTGAAAGGTAGCGTTGATTTTTTGGCCAAAATCACGTTCTTGGAGGAGTACAATAGGGGCTTTCATATTTTAAAAAGAATGATGGATGTTGAACAAGGAATATCGAATATTGAAGTAAAACAGCTTACAACTCGCGGGCTATTTTGCGCGGGTAAAGCACAAAGTACCACACGATAAAAGCCGCCGAAGTCAAGATGATGGCACTACTCACCACTGGATGCAAGGTAAGGCGCGTCACGAAACTTTCCAAAAAACCCGCCGCAACAAAAATAGGCACCAGCCCAATGACCATTTTCATGCCATCTTTGGCCCCGCGCTTGAAAGACTCCAAACGGCTGTAAGTGCGCGGAAAAAGCAAACTATGCCCCATCACAAAGCCCGCCGCCCCTGCTATGACGATGGCCGAGATTTCGAGCGTGCCGTGAATCCAGATTTTGAGAACAGATGTGAGTAGCAAGTCGCGCTCGTAAAAGAAATACTGAAACGAACCGAGCATGATGCCGTTTTGAAACAAAATATAAATCGTACCAAAAGAATAAAAAACACCCAAAACAAAAGCCACAAACGACACGCGGATATTATTGACGGTGATTTGCAAAAACATATCGGCGCGCCCCGATGACGCATAAATCGCCAGCGGGTCGCCGTTTTTGATGTTTTCTAAGGTTTGATTGACGTAAGAATCCCCCAAAATGAGTCTTACGAAGGTGTCGTCGTGCATGGCCGAAATCCAGCCCAATACACACGCGCTCAAAAAAAACAAAAACGAATAGAGGAGTTTGAAGCGTTGGGCGTACATCAGGAGGGGCAGCTCTACTTTCCAAAATGACGCAATTCGATTGCGGTCTTCGCGGCGGTTGGCGTAGAGTTGTTGATGAAACTGCGCCGTCACGCCATTTAAGTACCGCGTCACGAGGGCTTTAGGATAAAACGTGCGGGCAAACGACAAATCGTCGGTGAGTTCGATGAAGCGTTCGGTCAGTTGGTCGGGGTCGTCGGTGGGGGTTGTTTCGTAGTCTTTCCACTTTTCGGTGTTTCGTTTCACAAAAACGGCCTCTTTCATCAGAAATTTGTGATTGAGTGATTGAATGATTGAGTGATTTTATATTTTGCGGAAAAGTTACACAAAATCACTCAATCACCATTCGCTCAATCATAAATAAAAATGTCCGTCCTTATCCAAACTTCCCAGAATGTCCCCGTCGAATACGAGCTTGCCAGTGTGGGAGAGCGCATTGTCGCCAACCTCATTGACATCATCATTTACATCGGCTGGGCGGTTTCATGGAGTCTTATTTTTTCTCAACTGCGCGTAGCGGGGGCGTTTTTCAGTATGCTTTTGATTATTTTACCGATTATGATGTATCCGTTGTTTACCGAATATTTTCTCAACGGCCAAACCCTCGGCAAGCGGGCCATCAACATCAAAGTGATTCGCTTAGACGGCAGTCAGCCGAGCCTCGGCGATTATGTCCTGCGTTGGCTTTTTATCGTCATTGACAACGGCTTCTTTTCGTCGTTGGTGGCGGTGATTGCCATCGCGTCGGGGGGCAAAGGCCAACGCCTCGGCGACATCGCCGCTGGTACGACCGTCATCAAAACCAAGAAGCGGGTCACCCTCGACCAAATCATCTACGAATCGCCCCAAGAAAACTACCAAGTGACCTACCTCCAACGCAAACAAAATCCTGAACTACTCGACATGACCGCCGACAAAATCGCCCAACTGCTCGGAGCGAGTCAAGGCAAGTCGCAAAGGCAGTTTTTGCAAACCATCGTGAACGATTATGCGTATTTGGTGGCGAAGGAGGCAGAAGAATTTTAGAAAATAACTAACTTGCGGCATCACAAAACCCTTTAATCCCTTTTCTATGAAGTATATTCGGGCGTTGCTCAGTCTGCTGGTAGCTGGTGGACTCACGTACCTCCTCAACCGTCCCATCGCGGTTTTGCCCGCATTAGGGCCGTTTTTTAGTCCTTTTACGGGTTTTTGGCAAAACGCCGACGCACCCCTCAAACTACCTCCTACCGATGTGCAACTGCAAGGCTTGAAAGGCACTGTCACTGTCAAATACGACGACAACGGCGTGCCGCACATCTTTGCCGACAACGACGAAGACTTGTATTTTGCGCAGGGCTACGTCATTGCCCGCGACCGCCTCTGGCAGATGGAGTTTTACAGCTTGGTGGCAGCGGGTCGTTTGAGCGAAAAAGTCAGCCCGCTTGCCGTGGATTTTGACCGCTACAACCGCCGCCTCCAACTCCCCGAAGGCGCGGCCAAACTCGCTGACGCCTTCCTGAAAGACCCTGTCTCTAAGATGATTGTAGAATCGTATTCGGCAGGAGTCAATGCGTACATCGCCCAAGTTACCTACAAAAACTTACCTCTCGAATATAAAATTTTGGGCTATGAGCCAGAGCCGTGGTCGCCGCTCAAAACGGGCCTCGTAGAGATGGTGATGCGCAAAGACATGAACGCCCGCTCCGACGACTACCGAATGTCGAACATTTTGGCCAAGTACGGCAAAGAGACGGTCAATGCGTTGTTTCCGAATTATCCCATCGAAGAATCGCCCGTTATACCTGCCGGAACAAAGTGGGATTTTGCGCCCGTGGCGGTGCCAAAAGTACCCGAAATGATGAAGGCAACGCTGGCCGCCAACTTAGACCTCGAAGCCGAAAACCCTGGCATTGGCTCCAACAACTGGGCCGTACACGGCAGCAAGTCAGCTACGGGGCTGCCAATCCTAGCCAATGACCCCCACTTGGGTCTGACGCTGCCCTCTATTTGGTACCAAATGCAGCTTCACTCGCCCACGGTCAATGTCTATGGTGTGTGTGTACCGGGGTGGCCAGGGATTGGTATTGGCTTCAACAAAGACGTGGCTTGGGGCATGACCAACGTCGGCTCGGACGTGTTTGATTTGTACAAAATCCAGTTTAAAGATACCACCCAAAAAGAATACTGGTACAACGGCGCGTGGAAAGCTACGACCTTGAAAGTCAATGAGTTTAAAGTCAAAGGCTTGCCCGAACCCGTGCGCGACACTTTGATTTATACGCATCACGGGCCTGTTTTGACCAATCATGGTCAAAAACCTTTCAGCGCAGATGCACCCGTGGGTCACGCGCTCACGTGGGTAGGCGTGGAGGCCACAGGCAACTCCGTGAAAGGGCTTTACTTAGCCAATCGGGGCAAAAACTACGACGACTACCGTAAAATGCTGCCTTTGGTAGCCGCGCCAGCGTTCAATGTAGTCTTCGCCAGCAACCAAAACGACATTGCCATCACTTCCAACGGGGCTTTGCCGCTCAAATACAAAGAGCAGGGTAAATTTGTGATGGATGGCGCCAATCCTGCCAACAACTGGAACGGCTGGATTCCGATGGAACAAGTGCCTTACGTCAAAAATCCCGCGCGGGGCTTTGTGAGTTCGGCCAATCAGTTTCCCGCCGACCCAACCTACCCGTATTATTTGGGATGGAAGTTTGCCCCCGGCGAGCGTGGTATTCGCATCAATGAGCGACTCGCCAAGATGGAAAAAGCAACCCCCGACAGTTTGCGTCTGCTCCAAGACGACAATTTCAACGTCGAGGCGCGGCGGACTTTGCCCATGTTGCTCAAAATGATAGAACAAAATCCCAGTGCCAAAGCCTTGCCCGCGTTTTCGATTTTGGCTAATTGGAACCTCAAAAATGACCCCGACCAAGTAGCCGCTACGATTTTTGAGCGATTTGTGAAAGAATTTCGCGCGGCGGTGTGGGAAGATGAGTTTTCGATGAAAGACGACAACGTCCCTATGCTGTACCCCACCCGTGATGTAACGTGGGCGTTGCTCCAAAAACAGCCTACAGCCAAGTGGTTTGACAACATCAATACCAAAGACAAAGTAGAAACGGGCGCAGAACTTGTGGCCACTATTTTCAAAGCCACCATAGACTCGCTGACGCTCAAACATGGTCCCATGAGTCCAAAAACGTGGGCTTGGGGTACGGCGAAAAGTACTGATATTAAGCACCTTGTACCTGCGTTTAAGGCTTTCTCGCGCATGGATGTTATCAACGGCGGCGGCGGCAGCATCGTCAATGCCACCACCGAGAGCGGTCATGGGCCATCGTGGCGGATGGTGGTGCAGTTGGATAAAACTTGGCCCAAAGCCTACGGATTGTATCCAGGGGGGCAATCGGGCAATCCGGGTAGTCCGCTCTACGACAACATGATTGATGGTTGGGCCAAAGGCCAGCTCAACGAGCTGGTGTTTTTGAAATCAAAAGACGAAAAACACCCCAAAATCGTGTCGGAAATGAAAATCGGGAAATCCAAATAGTTACTGGTTATCAGTTACTGGTTATTAGTTTGGCCGCTTGCGCGGTTTACTTTTGACAAAATACTTTCAAAACTTTAATACAAAATGCTTTACACTCTCATACTTATCATCAGCGCAGTGGCGCAGTATTTTGGGCCATGGTGGACCATGCCCGTGGTCTGTTTCGCCCTTTGTTTTTGGAAATCCGAAACCGCCAAAGGGGCCTATGGTGTGGCGTTTGCTGCTATTGCTACCCTTTGGCTCGGCTACGCGCTCTTTCTCGACAACGCCACCAAAGGTGTCATCACCCAAAAAATTACTAATTTGTTTTTGGGCAATGCCCCTTACAAATCACTTTTGTTCGCCGCCACCTCTCTCATAGGGAGCATTGTAGCGGGATTTGCGGGCATGGCAGGATACTATTGTAGAAAAGCACTCTAAATCACGTCAATATGAACTCACTTTTTCGAAAAAAATCAATCACCCAAGTCCTCAAAGACGTAGAAGCCAAGGAGAAAAGTGGTAGCTCTGGCCTGAGCCGGGTGCTCAACGTCAAAGATTTGACGGCATTTGGCATTGCGGCCATCATCGGCGCGGGGATTTTTAGCACCATCGGCAATGCCAGCTTCAACGGCGGCGCGGCGGTGTCCATGTTGTTTGTGTTTATTGCCATCGCTTGTGCTTTTACGGGACTTTGCTACGCGCAGTTTGCTTCCACTGTACCTGTCAGCGGCAGTGCCTACACCTACACGTATGTATCGTTTGGGGAGTTGTTGGCGTGGATTATCGGGTGGGCGTTGATTTTGGAGTACGCCGTCAGCAACATGGTCATTGCCATCGGATGGTCGGGGTATTTTTGTGAAATGCTCGAACAATTCGGGATTCATTTTCCCGAATACCTCGCTACCGACTACGTGACCGCCCGCGACGGCTTTGCCGAGTTTCAAAAAGTGACCCAAGCAGGTGGCGCACCCAGCCCTCAAGTGGCTGCCCAAGCAGAGGCGTTTCAAAACGCCCCCACTATCGGTGGACTGAGAGTACTGATGAACATTCCTGCCGCATTGGTGACGACTTTTATCACCGTTTTGGCCTACATTGGTATCAAAGAGTCCCGCACGACGAGCAACGCCCTCGTGATGTTTAAAGTAGCGGTGATTTTGGTGGTCATTGTCATTGGTGCGTTTTATGTCAATCCTGCCAATTGGACACCTTTCGCCCCCAACGGCGTCAACGGGGTGCTGCTTAGTGTTGCTTCGGTGTTCTTTGCTTTTATCGGTTTTGACTCGGTTTCCACCACCGCCGAAGAGTGCGAAAACCCCCAAAAAGACCTACCACGGGCCATCATTTACTGTTTGATTATCTGCACAATTTTGTACGTGGCTATTGCATTGGTTCTCAACGGGATGGTGTCGTACAAAGAACTCAAAGTAGATGATCCGCTCGCGTATGTTTTCAAGAGCGTGTCGGTCAATGCCGTAGGATGGCAAAAGTCATTTTTGGAATCATTGTCGGGTATCATTGCGGTGAGTGCGGTCGTGGCGATGACGAGTGCGCTGTTGGCTTATCAAATCGGGCAGCCGCGTATTTGGATGAGTATGAGCCGTGACGGCCTCCTGCCTAAATCGTTTGGGAAAATTCACCCTAAATACAAAACTCCCTCATTTTCAACAATTTTGACGGGCTTTTTGGTGGCCGTTCCGTCGTTGTTTCTCAACATGGGCTTTGTCACCGACCTCACGAGTGTCGGCACGTTGTTTGCGTTTATCATCGTGTGTGCTGGAGTACTGTACCTCGACAAGCAGGGCAACCCGTCGCGTTTCAAAGTTCCGTACGTCAGTGGCAAATATTTGGTGGGTGGATTGTTTTTGGCAATGTTGGTATGGTCTTACGCACAAGGACATTTTGTTGAAAATCTTCAAACCAAACCCCTCATCGCCGTGCTATGGCTCACGTGGTTGGGGCTTTCAGTGGCAAGTTTCGTAAACAATTACTCATTGCTTCCCGTTTTAGGAATACTTACCAATTTGTACCTGATGACGGAATTGGGAGTGTCCAACTGGATCATGTTTTTGATATGGCTGGCCATCGGTTTGGTGATTTATTTTGGGTACGGGTATCGCAAAAGCAATTTGGTTCGTGATTGATTGTATCAATAAAAATAGTACTGAAAATCAGGGTATTACGCCTCTTGCAAGTAGATTTATTTTTAT
>JALOLW010000334.1 GCA_025455795.1 Spirosomataceae bacterium | reverse complement strand
GTGGTAAGATAGGTACCAAATCGCTAAGGTTACTGATTATATCCATCCCTGTTTTTTAAAAGTAAAATTACGGCTTTCAAGTAAAATCATAAAGAACCAGTTTTTGAGGGCTTCGGTCAAAGTATTTTTCTCTGATTCGGTAAAAAACAAGACCTCTTCCAATTTTTCAGAAGATTGGTTAGGCACTACGGCGTAGCGGTATTGGGTGTCACAAATCACGTTGAAATCGGCGTTGCGCAGTTCTTCCATGTCTTTTTTGATGGTATCGGTAGAAGTGCCATATTTGGTGGCCAACTGCTTGCGCGTGTATTGATACGGGTTTTCGAGCAGGGCGCGAAGTACCAGCAGCAAGCGTTTTTTGGGGCTGTCGTCGTGAAATGTGTTCATGGCGTGGAGGTTTTGTTGGTGGCTACATCTACACATCCGCAGCCCATAGCGCAAAACTTGCCAAAGCCTCCCCAATACCCCACTTCAATAAGGTCGGTGGGGGCGGTGAGGGCAAACGTAAAGTTGTGGTAGCCAATCACTTTGGTCGTTTCTTCGGTCTTGGTTTCTTTGGCCAAAAAACCCCGTTTTTTGATACGGTCGGGGTCGCTCAACAGTTCAAATTTGACCAAGCGGGCGGCGGTGTCGGCATCCATTTCAAAAGTAGGCTGAATAGACCTGAACTTATCTATGAGATTGACGGCAAAAAATCGCCCAAAATCGGCATCCACGGCAGGGTTGAGGTATTGGTCGTGGCTGTTGGTTTTGCGGGCTACGACCAGCGGCGAGATGGTTCTGAATACCATTGACGTTTCAATCAAAGGCGGCGGCACCGCTTCTACCCGCTCCACCACAAAGTCGGCGCGGTGGTCGCGGTTGTAGATACTGAGTTGTTGTTCTTTAAACAGCCCCATCACAAAATCTTCGGCGGCTTTGTCCACGTAAAATGAAATCAAAAGGGAAATCGTCTCCGAACGTATTTGCATATACGTTTGACCTTTTGGCACGGGTTCGGCCTTTGGAATGTGTAACGATGAGAAAGTAAAGTGCTTGAAGGTTTTGCGGCTGTTGGGTACGCTATACCCGCGTCCGTGCAAAAACGTGGCGTAGTCGGCATCGGCTTCGGCCAGTTTGGCATATAGCCACGCTTGGAGCGGATACTGATAGTTGAAGAGGAGTTTTTGGCGGTCGCGCACAGGGCGGAGATAGAGTTTGAATCGCATAGTTGTTGTGAATATTTCTTCAAAGTAAATCTTTTTTCGGACACCATGAAAAAATAAACGCGGCAATTTTAACCAGACCTTATGGCTTAAAATACTTGTCCAAATTGTACTTGGGTTGCCATTGGTCGGGGACCCGTTTGAGGGTGCGGTAGTCCCAGGTTTGGGGGGCGAGTTCGGTAGCGGTGAGGGGGAGATTGTCGCCGTACTGGGTTTGTTTTTGCTGTAATAGCGTCGTTATTTCGGCTATTTTGGCTTGGTATTCGGGTTTTTCGGCCAGATTCACGAGTTCGTACGGGTCGTTTTTCAAATCAAAAAACAAGGTGTGATTGATCTTCGGATAGCGAATGAGCTTGTAACGGTCAGTGCGGACAGCCCGCTGAAAACTGATGTAGCCCGTAAAAATCTCGTCGCGCACCGAGGGACTTTTGCCCGCGATGACTTTGGCCAAACTTTTGCCGTCCAAGTCGGTCGGGGCGGTGGTTTTGGTCATTTCGCAGAGTGTCGGGAAGAGGTCGAGCAGGTACGCAAATGCCGCACGGGTTTGGTTTTTGGGAATACCTACACCGCTCATAATCAGCGGCACACGCATGGAGTGTTCGTACAAATTTTGCTTGCCCATCAAGCCGTGGCTACCAATAGCCAGCCCGTTGTCGGCGGCAAAAACGATGATGGTATTTTTGTCCAGCCCTCGGTCTTTCAGTTTTTTGACAATTCGGCCTACGGCCTCGTCCAAGTGCGTGATGAGCGCGTAGTAGTCGGCGATTTGGGCGCGGATGTCTTCCACGGTGCGCGGGTGCGCGGCCAAAAACTCGTCGCGCCCGCCCATGTCATTGCCAAAACTAAATGGATGCAGCGCCATGAAATTGGCAGGAATCGGAATGTTTCGCTCGTCGTACTGCGCCAAATACTGCGGCAGCGGCGAGCGCGGGTCGTGCGGGGCAGTAAAAGGCACGTAAGCGAAAAACGGCTTTTTGGGGTCGTGGTTGTCGAGAAAGTCAAGCGCGGTTTGGCAAAAAACGTCGGTCGAGAAGCCTTTGGGTTGTTTTTCGGTAAAAGTGCCGTTGGGCAGCATGTCCTGCATGTTGGTTTTGAAGTGGTCGTTCATCCCCCCAAACATGATGTTTTTGGCTTGGTCAAAACCTGCCACCACTGCCTCTTGTTCGTTGTGCCATTTGCCCGTCAGGTAGGTTTGGTAGCCGTTTTTGCGTAGCACCATGGGTAGCGTAGTTTGGCCTTTGAGTTTGGCACTAATTCTAAAAAAACTCTTGCCGCTCATCAGCATCGCCCTGCTCGGCGCACAAACTGCGCCTTGGTCGCCACCCAAAATATACGCCCGCTCAAAGCGCGTGCCGTTTTGGGCGAGTAGGTCAATGTTGGGAGTTTTGACGTAAGGATTGCCGTAACAGCCCACGGCGTCGGCGCGTAGGTCGTCGGCTAAGATGAGTACGATGTTGGGTTTGGTGGTTTGGGCGATGGTAGCAAAGCTCAAAAAACAAAGAAGGGTTGCTATTTTTTTCACGGTAGGATGGTTTTTGGTTGAAGAGCGTAAACGTCTGTCTCCGACTACGCATTTGTTGGTGATTATTTTTTCAAATAGGGCCCTTTTCTGTTCCAACCGATTTCTACTTTTGACAAATACCACGTTTTTCCTTTGTCATTGTTGCCCTGAAAAAACAAGTAATAACGACCGTCTTGGGCTTTGAAAACGTTGGGATGTCCACTTTCGCTTTCGTTCCAAGAGCCAGGCCCTCCGTTTTTTAGAAAGGGTTCTTCTGACAGACGTTGCCAATGGATACCGTCTTCACTGCGGGCAATGCCGATTTGTTGGGGTTCGTTGTTGTAAGCTCCCGCGTAAAACATGTACAAATATTTGCCTTTTTGAATACAAGAAGCGGCTTCAATACACTTTTTTTCCCAATCCAATTCGGGTTTTAGCATGGGCATATTGGGGACTTCCGTCCAGCTATTTCGGTCAAAGTTGGCGGAGATGGGGGCAGTTGCTACCCCTTGCTGCTGTATTTTATAGTCGGGATCTCTGGTGGCGTAGTACAAGAAATATTGATTTTTATAGACAACTACCTCCGCATCAATGGCCCTGCCGCAGCTCCAATCGCTTATTTGGGGCCTAAAAATGGGGTTGGTGGCATCTCTTTCAAAATCAATGCCGTTGGTAGAAAAGGCGTGACAAATGGCATCGAGTTTGCCGTTGCCGTAGGTTTGATAAAAAAGGTGTAACACCCCCTCTTTGACCAATGCTCCTGGCGCACAAATACCCTTTTCTTCGACAGTCCCTTTTTGGCCTTTGATGTTGCCTTTTTTCTCCCAATTTATCAAATCTTGGCTCGTGGCAATTCCGATATACCATTCTTTGTTTTGCTCGCTGGGGACCGAATAATACATCCAGTATTTACCCTGAAAAAAAATTACGTACGGGTCTTTGGCGTAGGGTCTGTTGGGGATGTCTAAATCTCCGTAATACATCGTGGGTTTTTGAGCCAATAGAGAATCACCCATCATCAAGGACAGAAAGAAAATTAAAAAGTACAACAAGGCTGCTTTATATACTCGAATGTGGTTTCTCATATTATAGTTTAGGGAGTGGTTGAATAATCATAGAATCAAGACTTGCACATTGACAAAAGCATGAAAAAGCAATTTTTTTACCTTCTTTTATTTTGTTGCTCGCTTTTCGGAGCTTGTCAACCCCACGATGAGTTGCAACAACAACTTGAAAGTCAGCTTTTTGTACCCTATTTTGATTTGATAAAGAAAGAAAACTATCAACAGGCTTACGAACGCTATACTTCGGCTACTTTCAAAAGGAATTTTGCGTTTGCTGACTATCAAAAAAACTACCAAAAATTACGTACTGACAAAGGCGTTCTTGAACAAAGTACGGTCTATAAAGTAAACCGTACCGTCAGTGTTTTTGGCGCACCTGACCAAATAACTGCCGAAATAAGTTGTCTTTTTGGGCAGCAAAAATACCAGCGTGGTCTGTATTTTCTGATTTCTGAGACAAAGGATGGCCATTTTTTGATAGAATCAAGTGCCAACAACAAAGGTACTTATTACGACGGCTACGATGGCCCTTGGTGAAATTGCAGAATGGCGTCAAGTTCAGCCTTAAAGAGCTTGAACGCATGATTGCCCAATTTTTTTTTGCTCGAAATAGCCATGCGAATCTTGAAGCAATCTTTGCCCAATGGTGTACCTTGGGTGGGGTTTTGGAGCAGCGATTTTAGAAAAGAGTCAAAGTCTGATTTAACCGATGGGTACTTTTTTGCCAAACGTTTGATTTGTCGGTCGAACGTAGCGATTGATTCAATTTTAAAGTTCATCTAATAATTCTTGAACAGGTCTTGCTTTCATTTTACCTTGTTTTACCAAATTGACCTCACGCACGGCTTGCTTGATTTCTGCTATCAATTGTTCTTTGGTGGGTTCGTCATCGTCAGATGAATCCTTAAAAAGTAACTCGGCTAATTTTTGGCGGTCTTGAATGGAGAGTTTTTGCCGTATCAAGTCGGCTAATTCATTGACTTTGAGTGGAATGTTAAAATGAAGTGTCGTTTCCATTCTGAATAAAATTTTTAGTAAAAATAAAGCATCACTTCTTTATTTTCAAGATTATTTGAAAATAAGTGGT
>JALOLW010000333.1 GCA_025455795.1 Spirosomataceae bacterium | reverse complement strand
CACCTCAAAATTCACCGATTTGTCCGTACATATCGCGGAGTTTGGGGTCGCGCTCGGCGGCGCGGATGTCTTTGCGCATGGCTTTAACCCCCTCAATATCAGTCAATAAACCCAATACCTGATACGCCCCAAAACGCACAAAATAGGCCGCGTAGTCGCGGGCGGTGGTTTCGAGCATGGGCAAGGCTCTGCGCTGAATGTCGGCACTTGACTTAATCAAGTATTTGCCAAACACCTGCAAGAAATTGTACATTTCGGCGGGTTTGAGGCCATTCATTTTTTGCAAAAACCAATCGTATTGTTCGGGTTTGGCCAAGCCCGCGTAATAGTTGGCGATAGCCGTCATCACCTCGCTGCTGGGGGCGTTTTCAAAACGTGCAGCAATGTCGGCGGCGTCGTCGGGCTTGCCGATGAGATAGGCATCAAGTGCCGCCGCCACGACCTGGTACGAGCTGTCGTTGAGGGCTTCTCTGAAAAGCGGGTCGTTGGAGTTGTCACCAAAAGAGGCCAAGGTCACAATTGCTTCCATACGCACTCGTGGGTGGGTATCTACCCGCGCCCGGCTTTGGATAATGCGTTCCACTTCGTTGAACTTCTGACCGTCGTATTCCGAAAAATTGCTCAACGCCAACTGTCTGATTTTCCAAAACTTATCATTCATCGCTCCCATCATCAACGCTTGCACGGTGGAGTCGGCGAGTTGGTTTTCCAAGCCCGTGAGGGCTTCGTAGCGCGCCATGAATTTGTCGCTGTTGTAGTATTGGAAAATGAGTTCAGCTTTGGGTTTTTCGTACTCAATCGTCGCTAAAAGGTGTTTTTCAACGTCAAAATCTACCCAATCGGGGCGTTGAGTAGCGGCAAACTCAAAAGTCTGTTTGGCCTTGTCAATTACAATGTTGTGCGTTGTTTTCTGACCTGCTACCCAAACGTCAATTTTCAACGGCAAGCGATAAATAGGCGTATAGGTGGAATCTTGCAACTGACTGACATTGAGCGTCACTTTGCCTTCGGTGTAGTTTTTTTCTACTTTGAGTTGCGGGTGGCCGGGCGACAAAAACCATTGATTAAAAAACCAATTTAGGTCTTCGCCCGTCACTTCTTCAAATGCCGCGCGGAGGTCGTTGATTTCGGCAGTAGCGTAGGCGTTTCTGACCAAATAATTGCGACAAGCCAAAAAGAAGGCATCATCACCCACCATTTTGCGAAGGATATGCATCACTTGTCCGCCTTTGGCGTATGAGTGACTATCAAACATGTCTTCTTTGTCTGTGTAAAAATACCGAATCAGCGGTTCTTGTTTTTGTTCGGATTCGCCGAGGTACTGCTGCTGTTCGGCTTGCCACCACAGATCAGCCTCCTCGCGGCCATGCTTGTGTTCATTCCAGAGATATTCAGAATAATTGGCAAACGCCTCGTTGAGAGGCAGATGCGCCCAAGACTCGCAAGTGATGAGGTTGCCAAACCAATGGTGCATCAACTCGTGGGCAATCACGTTGTCGGAGTTGCCGTCGAGCAAGGCGCGGCTGTCGTTTTGGACACTTTCGGCGTGTACGGTCATGCTGGTATTTTCCATGGCGCCCGCCACAAAATCCCGCACCGCGATTTGAGCGTATTTGTCCCATTGATATTCTACCCCAAATTTGTTCTCAAAAAACGCCAACATTTCTTTGGTACGACCAAAAATCGCGCGGGCGTGGGGGGCGTACTTGGGTTCGACATAATAACTCAACTCCAAGCCAGGCCGAACTGTGTCGCGTTCTACGGCAAAATCGCCCACCACAAAAGCCGTCAAATAGGGCGCGTGCGGTAGGGTTTGCACCCATCGGTCGGTACGCATGAGGCTGTCGCTACTCATCACCGACGACACCAAGCGGCCATTAGAAAGCGTTTTAAAGCGGTTTTCGACGGTCAAACTGATGTCTTGGGTCATTTTTTCGTTGGGTGTGTCCACCGTCGGCATCCAGCAAGAATTGTATTCGGTTTCGCCTTGCGTCCAGATTTGTTGGGGTTTGCCTTCGTCCAAGCCGTCGGCATTGATGAAATATAGCCCTTTGTCGGTTTTGGAACCGATGATATTGTCAGGGATTTCGTTGGGTTTGGCTACGTAGTTTACCTGTACGCAGAGCGTGTCAAAACGGCTGTATTTACGGCGGAGTTGAATCGTGATGAGGCGTTTGTCGTAGGTATATTCGAGGGTATCTATCAAAAACTCGCGGATGTATTTTTGCTCAACTGAATCATACTTGGTGAGCGTGTCCAACTGATATATCCCCTTGATTTCAAAGCCTTTGGCGTCGAGTTCGAGGGTGTTTTGCGGATAAAAATAGGGTTTAAAGGTAATCTTAGCCGAGCCAAGGACGTGTTGGCGAAGCCAATCGAAGCGCAAATCCAACTGCGTGTGTAGGAGGTCATTTTTGAGGGTACGGGTGGGGCGATAAGGTCCTTTTTTTGCCGCCCAAGCAGGGCGTTTGGTCGTGTCGGCAGGTGTGGTAGGTTTGCTGGCCAAGGCACTTTGGGCGGCGACCAACAGACATAAAAAGATGAGTATTTTTTTCAACATTCTGATTTTCAAATTATTGCATTTATAATTTGGTAAGTGCATAAATTCAGAAGTACGTAAATGCTAAAATAGGCAAGTTTTTGATAATCAAATATTTTTACATTTACGCATTCCTGCATTTCTATAACGCAAAGTTCGGAAACCTATTGAGAAGCAAGAAATAAAATCAAGAAAAAGGGAGCGTTTTGTTGAAATAAATCCAAAGACACGGAGAAACAAAAGAATTGGTACGGTCATCAAGTCAAAACTAAGTGTAAATACGTTTTAGGATAAGCAACAGTATAAGATTAGGCAGGCAATGTTTTAAAATAACTACCAATGAAATTACTTCTAACCCTCATTTTAGCACTCATTCTATCAGACAGTGCGATTTTGCTGGCCCAAAAAACCGCCAAAAAACCTAATGTTTTGTACATCATGGTAGATCAATGGAGGGCGCAAGCTACTGGTTATTCGGGCGATAAAAATGTGTTTTGTCCTAATCTTGACCGATTGGCTTCTGAAAGCCTGAACCTCAAAAATGCGGTTTCGGGTACGCCTGTATGCACACCTCACAGGGCATCGCTTATGACTGGTCAATACCCGCTCACCAATGGTGTGTTTATGAATGATGTCTTGCTGGATACCAATGCTACCACCATAGCGAAAGTTTATAAAAAACAAGGCTACACAACGGGCTATGTGGGCAAATGGCATATTGATGGACACGGCAGAAATACGTACATACCACCCACCCGCCAACAGGGTTTTGGTTATTGGAAAGCGTTGGAATGTACCCACAATTACAATAACTCGCCCTACTACGCAGGCGACTCAAACAAAAAACTGTTTTGGAAAGGATACGATGTCATTGCCCAAACCGAAGATGTGTGCAATTATATCAGCAAACAAGCCCAACAAGAAAACCCATTTTTGGTTTTTATATCCATTGGCAGCCCCCACGACCCTTACCAGACTGCCCCCGAAAAATACCGACAACTGTTTGCTAATAAGGATATTAGCATCAATGAAAATGTGCCTGCAGAAAAACGAGAAAAAGTCAAAGAAGATTTGCGAGGCTACTACTCTCACATTGCGGCCATTGATGATTGTATTGGCAAAATGTGGCAGACCCTGAAAGATTTAGGGATAGACGACAATACCATGATTGTGTTCTCGGCTGACCATGGCGACTTGCTGGGCGCTCATGGTTCTTGGAACAAACAACAGCCCTACGAAGAAAGTATAAGGGTGCCGTTTTTGATACACTACCCCAATTTGTTCGGCAAAACGGGTACAACCTCCTCTGTTCTAATCAATTCGCCTGATATTATGCCCACTCTTTTGGGCTTGTGCCAAATACCCATCCCCAAAAGTGTCGAGGGGATTGACTTCTCGCCTGTTTTGATAGGGAAGAAAAAAGATACGGTTAAGCATACCCTTATCTCCTGCCCACAGCCATTTGGACAATGGGCAAGACAAAGGGGAGGCAAAGAATATCGAGGTATCGTAACCCAACGCTATATGTATGTTCGAGATTTACAAGGCCCGTGGCTTCTTTTCGACAATGAAAAAGATCCACTACAACTCAACAACCTGATAGGTAGCCCCCTGTATTCTACACTTCAGAAATCCCTCGATGCTGATTTAAAAAAAGAATTAAAAAAGAGGAATGATGAATTTCTGCCAGGCATGGCGTATGTAAAAAAGTGGAAGTATGTGGTAGATGCAACCGAAACTGTGCCATATACAAAAGTCAATTATGAAGGAAAGCCTATCATCGAGCCATAATTTTTACAAGGCATAGCGAAGAGGGTCTGACAGATTTTCGTCACTCAGATTTGCCCACTATTTTTTTTCGTTAAAATAAATTGCCACTGATGTTTCGAGACTTGACAATAACGGGCATTGCGAAACAAAAAGTTTCATAAAGTTATATATGACGTGCCGTGTATTGGCGATGGGCGGGTTGCGGAGCACCCTGTTGTGTGGCCGCTACGCACAACGGCGAGACTTCAAAAATAGCGAAGTGCCAACTCATTTTTGTTGTTCCACGGACAATAGGTACTCGATGATGGTTAAACTAAGGTGTTTATTGCTGAAAAACAAATCCGTAATGGAATTATTGCACGCCAATTTTTGCTCTGAGTGAATGTCGCAAGTGAGTTTGGAGACCCTTTGAAATCGCTCTAATATCTGGTCGCTCACCAAATCTGCATATCAAGTTCTGAAAAAAGAAATTGAAAAGCAAAAGAATTTATTAATCAGAGTGAAATTTGTGCAAATACCACGCTAATAGAATGTTGACCGAGCCGTATATTTATAAACAAAC
>JALOLW010000332.1 GCA_025455795.1 Spirosomataceae bacterium | reverse complement strand
TGGGGCAACCCCGACTGTGGCGATACCGTGGCCGCTTTTGAAGAGGCGTTTGCGGCTTATTGTGGTACTCGCTACGCCGTGAGCTGCGTCAATGGCTCGGTGTCGCTGCGATTGGCACTGATGGCCTGTGGTGTGCGCCCTGGCGACGAGGTGATTGTACCTCCTTATACGTTTATCGCTACTGCTTCTACGGTGATAGAGGTCAATTGTGTGCCTGTGTTTGTGGACATTGACCCACAAACCTACAACCTCGACCCTAAGGCCATTGAGGCGGCTATCACAGCACGTACCAAAGTAATTGTTCCTGTGCATTTTGCGGGTCAAGCTTGCGACATGGACGCGATTATGGATATTGCCCGTCGTCACGGCTTGCGCGTGATAGAAGACGCGGCTCACGGCCACGGAGCTGCCTACAAAGGTCGCAAATTAGGGAGCATTGGTGATGTGGGAAGTTTTAGTTTTCAGTCTTCCAAAAACCTTACGGCAGGCGAAGGGGGCATCGTCGTCACCAACGACGAGCAGCTATACGCGACGATGCGCTCACTTCGCAACGTGGGCCGTGTCGAAGGCGGACAATGGTACGACCACTACAACCCTGGCTGCAACTATCGAATCACGCAAATGCAAGCCGTACTGCTGTCGTCGCAACTCAAACGCTTGGAAACACAAACCCTCCTGCGCGACGAAAACGGGCGTTATCTCAATGAACTACTGTCTGATATTGAAGGAATTACGCCCCTCACGCGCGGCCACGGCGAAACACTTCACTGCTATCATTTGTATATTTTCAAATACGACGCTCGCTACTTCAATGGTCTTCCCAAAAATGCGTTTGTAGAACGTCTTGCCGCCGAGGGTGTTCCGTGTTTTAGAGGATATCCGCACCCACTTTACAAACAACCCCTGTTCCAACAAAAGCAGTTTATGTGCTACGCCATTCCTGACGAGGTGGATTATAAAGCCGTGCATTGCCCTGTTGCGGAGCGGGCGTGTCAAGAAGCTGTTTGGATATTGCAACACGCCATGCTCGGTACTCGTGAGGACATGGAAGCTTTTGCAACCGCCATTAGAAAAATACAGGGCTGAAACTCCAATCACTCTTTGGTCACAAATTCATCCATGTTGAGCATCGTATTGGCAACGAGGGCAAGGGCAGCGTCGGTAGAAGTGGCATTGGCATTGCCTGTCCAGCGGGAAGTTTTGTCTTGGGCTTTGTCAAAACGCAACACGGCGTCGGCATAAAGTCGCTTCAAAACGCGCTGTTTGGCAGGTGGCAACGCACGGCCTGTCATCAACCAATAGCCGCGTTGAAGTTGCGACTCGACGGTTTTTCCACCTTAGCGCTGCATCCGTTGGGCAAAATGAATGGACATTTCCACAAAAGCCGAATCGTTGAGCGTGACGAGGGCTTGCAGGGGCGTGTTGGTCCTAATCCGCCGCGCCAAGCACACCTCCCGACTCGACCCGTCGAAAGTAAGCATACTTGGATACGGACTCGACCGCCTGATGTAAGTATAAATCGCCCGACGGTAAGCGTCTTCGCCTTCACTTTTTTTCCATTGAATACCGCTGTACACCACCTGCCATACGTTTTCAGGCTGATAGGGCATCACGGGTTTGCCGTACATTTTTTGACTCAAAAGACCACTTACGCCCAACGCTTGGTCGCGGATTTGCTCGCCCGTGAGACGTACACGCGGGCCTCGGGCCAACCACCGATTGGCGGGGTCGGCACTCATCAGCTTTGCGTTACTTACGGCTGACTGTTTATAAGTAGCCGACAACACGATTTCTTTGAGCAAAGGTTTGATTTGCCATTTGTACTCGTGCATGAACCGATACGCCAAATAATCCAATAGCTCTCGGTGGGTAGGATTAAAACCCTGTGAACCAAAGTCTTCCAATGTTTCTACAAGCCCCATTCCGAACAGTTGCTCCCAAAAACGATTGACCGCCACCCGCGCTGTGAGGGGGTTTTGGGTAGAACTAAGCCAGCGTGAAAGCCCCAACCGATTGCGCGGCGCATCTTTGGCAAAACTGTGCAAAGACTGCGGCACATCGGGTTGTACGGCTTTGGTAGGACTCAAAAAACTCCCTCGTTCAAAAATCCGCGTGGTGCGGGCGTATTCGGGGTCGTTTTCGTGCAAAATGGGCATATTTTCCGTGGATGTACCGAGCAGCGCGTAGAAATTTTGGTGTTGTTGGTCGTAGCCCGCTTTGTCGCTGCCAGGCAAATCTTCTTTCCAAAACGCCACCCAGTACAGGTGCAGCACGTCCATGTTGGGGTCTTTGATGCGGGGATTTTTGAAAACGAAATACAGGTCTTTGCGAGTTTTGAACGTAGGCAAATCCACCAATGAGTATTTGGGCTGCCAGCGTTTGGTAGTATCAAGCGCAAAAGTCCCTATCATTGGGCCATTGAGGCTATCCGTGTGGACTTCACCCGTGCCGCCCGCTTCGGTGGCACGGTAGTAAAACATGAGTTTGCGCTTGCCCGCTACGGGTGCTTGGGGAAGTCGGCACGAGCCGTTGTGTTGGAGTTGGGCGGCTTCGGTGGGTTCGAGCGTACCGTTTTTGTATTGGTCAAAATGATGATAATACACCCGTGGCTCAAGGGTACGCACATAATGCCGCACCTGCGTCGCTTTTTCGGGCGATACGTTGGTACTAAGCCAAGCCGATAGTTCGTCGAGTTTTTGTTGGTCTTCTTTTTTGAAAAACCGCAAATACGACGCTTCGTCGCCCACGTCTTGGTCGCTGGTATTGTTCAAAAACGCCATGAACTTGTAGTATTCGTCGTGCCGAAAAGGGTCGTAAGGATGGCTGTGACACTGTACACAAGCGAAGGTAGTGCCTTGGAGTGCCTCCCAAGTAGTACTCACTCGGTCTATGACCTCGGCAGTCCGAAACTCCTCATTGTCGGTACCGCCTTCGTCGTTGTTCATTGTATTTCTGTGGAAGCCTGTGGCTATCAGCAAATTTTCGCGTAGAGAGTCGTTGGATGCGCGGGGCAGAAGCAAGTCACCCGCGAGCTGTTCGGTGATAAATTGGTCGTAGGGTTTGTTGTCGTTGAAAGCCCGAATGACCCAATCCCGGTACCGCCAAATATTGCGATAGTCGTCTTTTTCGTAGCCGCGCGAGTCGGCATAGCGGGCCAAATCAAGCCACATACTGGCCCAACGCTCCCCAAAGGCAGGCGACGCAAGCAACGAATCCACGGTATTTTCGTAGGCTTTGGGCGAAGTATCTTTCAGAAAACGGTCGTACTGCGCGGCTGTGGGGGCCAACCCTACTAAATCCAAACTCACCCGGCGTAGCAAGGTGGCGCGGTCGGCTTCGGGGGAGGGCTTCAGCCCTTGCTCGCGGTGTTTTTCGGCCACAAAATGGTCAATGTCTCCGTTGCCCCATTCTTTGTCAAACAGCCGCTTCCACCAACTTAGCCGTGGCACATCGGGCTTCTCTACGGGCTGATACGCCCAGTGCGTACCCCATTCGGCACCTTGGTCAATCCAACGCCGCAGCACGTCCACTTCCTCGTCGGTCATTTCACCTTTGCGCGGCATTCTGATTTCGGGGTCGGGGTGATTGAGACGGTGAATCATCTCCGAAGCGTCGGCATCGCCCCGCACGATGGCGGCCTTGCCTGATTTGGTTTTGCCAAAAGCCTCTTCTTCAAACAAAAAACTCAAGCCACCCGCTTTTTTGACGCCCCCGTGGCAAGCCATGCACTTTTTGTTGAGGATAGGCTTGACTTCGGTACTGAAATCCACGTGGTTGGCGGTACGAACAGCCCACCACGCGCTTGCCACCGATACGGCAGCAATGCTCAATAAGATTTTATTGGAAAACCAGTTCATTATCGTCGCTTTTAGATGATTTTAAAAGAAACGACCCTTCGACAGTTACTTAAGATTTTTCTTGCGAGAAATGAAAATTAGCATATAAGCCTCAAAGAGGCACAACCTTTGTAATAGCTTGATGAGTAAGTTAAAATACACTTTTCTACCGACGTAGGAGGCATGAAAAATAAGCATCATTTCCCCCCGTACTTTTTGAAATACGAGTCGGCTTCGCGCTTGTAGAAAGGCGTGAAATTGGGCGGTACGGTGCGGAGGAGTTCGGTTTGTTTTTGTTTGTCTTTGACGTACTGTTCAAACGCTGGCGGCGGGGTACGCTGAATCGGCTTGGCCGTTTCAGACTTGCGTTGGGTGTCTTCTTCCTGCTGGCGAAGGGCTTTTTCAGACTCCAAAAGGCGCGTCACGATGTCTTGCTGACGATTGAGGGTATTTTGATTGAGGCGCTTATTGACCAAATCGGTCTCGGTCTCGTCCATTTTGTTCATCAAATCTTTGACTTCTTCGCCGAGTTTTTTACCCATTTCAGTGCCTTTTTGGCCATCCATCAACTGCTGCAGCATCTGCCGAATCCGCGCTTGTTCGGCGGCCATTTGGGCGAGTTGCTCCGACATTTGGCGGCCACCCATGCCACCGCGCATTCCTTCGCCGCGCATCTGTTTGATACGCTCGTTGAGTTGCTTTTGGAGTTCGCCCAAGTTGCCCGGCGATTTGCCCTTGCCCTTGTTTTTGGATTTGCCCCCGGGCTTGCCCGCGCCCGCCATCGCGGCCATGGCGGCTTGCATTTGTTGGAGGGTTTGGCCGAGCATGAGCGAGAGATTGTTCATCGAAGTCATCGCAAACTGCTGTTTGCTGGTAGCCATGTTGAGTTTGCGCTCGCGTATGTAGCGCGTGCTTTCGGTCATATGGAACTTCATGTCGGTGAGTTCGCGGGTCACAAACGGCTGAATCTGCATCACGCGCTTGGCGAGGGCGTAGAGGCTGTCTTCTATCACTTTGGCGTCGTCTTGGAGTTTG
>JALOLW010000021.1 GCA_025455795.1 Spirosomataceae bacterium | reverse complement strand
GTGACGGTTTTGTAGTATTCGAGGGCGGCGGGGTAGTTTTTCTCACTTTCGGCGATTTTGCCCATGCCCATCAGTGCCGACAAGTAGTAACCCGACGTGAAGGCTTTGGTTTGCGTCGCAAAATCTATCGTTTTTTGGTAAAATTCCTTTGCTTTGGCAAAGTCTTTGTGGTGATAATAATGGTAGTAAGCCAAGACGTAGGCGGCGTTGCGCCCACTTACCGCTTCGTAGCCAGTTTGTCCACGGTCAATTTTAGCCAGAATGTCGGAAGCAAGTTTCGTAGCTTCTTCGGTGTAGCCACGCACAAACGCCGACCGAAGCAAGTATCGCTCAAAGTAGGGGTTATCGGGGTACATCTGGGCCGAATACTTGGCCAAGTCATACGATTTGGCGTACTGATTTTCGTAACCGTAAATTTGTAACAAAAAATAGCGGGCTTCGGTGCGGGTGTAAAAGCCGTAGTTGCTCACTTTTTCGAGTTGCTGAATACCCTGCTGTTTATTGCCTTTGGGAAACAGCCACAAAATGGGTTTGAGCAAAGGGTAATTGTCGGGAATCCACTGCGCGAAGTAGTTGAAAAGCCCTTCGCCAAAGAGAAGTTCGGGGCTTAATTCGCTCTTTCCTTGGCATTTTTCCATGTATTTGAGGGCGTTTTTGCCCGCAAACGTTGCCCGTGACCAGTGCTTGCGCTCGGAGTGAATACGGCCTTTGAAAGCATACGCCGCTGCCAAAAAAAACGAAGGCTCGATTTTGTTTTCTTGCTGGTCGTAGAGTTTTTCGGCAATGGTGATGCAGGTATCCATCAAGGCCAAACAGCGGGCGTCGTAGCGGGTATCGTCGGTGTTGGGGACCATCTTCCACCACTCGGCCAAGCCCATCAAAAAGTAGGGCATGGGGTGGTTGGGATAGCGATAGCGTAGCCACCGAAACTCGGCGTCGGCATCTCCAAACTTGAAGTTGTACATCTTATTGATGGCCTCAGTGGCTTCGATTTGTACCCCGGGATTGGAGAGGAGCATTTCGTATTTTTTGTCAAAATCTGCCGAAGCGTACAACTGCGCCCGCGCCGCGTTCACGCTCAACAGCCATCCAATACCCAATCCTAATACCCAATATTTGATTTTTTTCGTTGTCATATTTCAGTGTTGTATAGACAGATGTATTAACGCACAAAAAGAATTAGCAGTTTACGCACGCCCTTTTTTTTACGAAAAATGTGTACCTTTGTTTGTCACATAAGTCCGTAGATGACAGGCCACCAAAGAGGGCTTTAATAGCAATTTGGGGGTCAATAACCATTTTAGACATGAAGCAGATTTTTTCATTTTTGTTGGGTGTTTTGCTGATTTCCAACGCCTACGGGCAAGGATTCATAGACCTAAGTTCCAACGCCGTGCCGTCAGCTTGGAATCCTGCGGGGGCGTTGGTACAATCGTACAACACGGTAGGAACCCCCGCTATCAACGTCATCGCCAACGTGGAAGGTAATACCAATCGGTTTATCAACAGCACACCACGTACCGACAGCCGTGGGCTTTGGTTGAGTATTGATTTACCCAGCCGATTGCAAGAAGTGTCGGTCACGTTTACGTTCAGCGAGCCTGTCACCGACCTGCGCTTTGGCATCAGAGGCATAGACCGCGACTTGAGTTTTAGCAATTACCAAGACCGCGTAGCTATTGCTGGCTACGATGCTTCGGGCGGTGGGCTGACGCCCAACATCACCTACAATACCAGTGTGGCGTATTTGGGGCAAGGTGATGCCCCTTTTATCAAAACCGTGGCAGGATTTACGCCCGACCCTTTCGATAGTACACTTACTACGGTCAGTTACCGTGGCAGCGGCGTAAAGCGATTGGTGCTTACTTACGGCAGTGGACGCGACGTGCGCTTGGGGCCGATTACCTCACAAAGTATCTTTTTGACCGACCTTGCTTGGTCCAATATAGTGCCAGTTCAGTTGATTTATTTTAGGGGCAAAGCCGAAAACAACCGCGCCAAACTCCAATGGGCCACCGCCACCGAAATCAACAGTGCGTATTTCGGCGTGGAGCGCAGTGCCGATTTGAAAGAGTTCGCACCCGTTGGGCAGGTGGCGTCGGCAGGTGACTCGCGCGAGCGACTTGAATACAGCTTTTTGGACGACGGCCCGCTGCCGGGTGTCAATTATTATCGGCTCAAGCAAGTGGACAAAGACGGTTCGTTTGAATACTCCAAGGTCATCGCTGTCAGTACGCAGTCAGAGGCTGCACAGTTTGTGATTTATCCCAATCCCTCTGATGGTCAGTCTGTTCGGTTGCAGTTTGACAACCTCGAACTCGACGGTCTCCGCTTGGTCAATTTGTTCGGCCAAGAGATAGGTTTTGACATAGAGGCGTCTTCGACCAACAATCTCGTGATTCGCCCCAAACAACCTTTGGAAACGGGGGTGTATTTTGTGACATACACTTCACTTGGGCGTAGTCGCGTCACCCAAAAACTCTTCGTACACCGATGAGCCTTCGTTCCACTTATGATGTAGTGATAGTAGGCGGCGGACACAATGGACTCGTAGCGGCGAGCTACCTCGCCAAAGCGGGAAAAAGCGTGCTTGTACTTGAACGCAACGACTACATTGGCGGCGCAACGACCTCTTCCCAAGTTTTTCCTGATTTTGAGGCACGACTGTCGCGTTATGCGTACTTAGTGAGCCTTTTTCCGCAGAAAATTATCCAAGATTTGGGGCTGTCGGTGGAGTTTCGCCGCCGTCGAACTGCCTCATTTACGCCTTTTGACGGGAACCAAGGGCTACTTTTGAGCAACATAGACGAGGCCCACAACCAACGCCACATTGAGCGTCTTCACGCGGGCGACTACGCGGGCTATCAGCGATTGCAGGCCATGAATCAGCACTTTGCCGAAAAAACTTGGGAGTCGTTTTTGCACCCACTTCAAAGCAAAGGGTTTTGGCAAAAGCAATTTCAAACCGACGAAGAAAAGGCAGTTTGGCGGGCGTTGGTCGAAGAACCGATAGGACTTGCCGTAGAGCAACACCTCCAAAGCGACCTGTTGCGCGGGGTAGTGCTGACCGACGCTAAAATAGGTTCGTACACCCACGCTCACGACGAAAGCCTGCTCCAAAATCGCACGTATTTGTACCACGTCATTGGCAACAAAACGGGGGAGTGGCGCGTACCCGTGGGGGGCATGGGCGCACTCGTACAAGCCCTCGAAAACACCGCTACCCACCACAACGCCACGCTCTGGACCGAAGCCAACGTGACCCAACTGCACCTCGGCCAAGAATGGCATAACGTGGGATTTGAGAAAAACGGTCAGCAGTATGAAGTCAAAACGCGGTACGTGCTGGTCAATGCGTCGCCGATTACGCTCAAAAAACTCTTGAACGAGCCTTTTTTGCCTACCGACCAAGACGAGGGGACGGCTTTCAAAGTCAATATGCTGCTGCGCCGATTGCCACGCCTAAAAGCCGACGTATCGCCCCAAGAAGCCTTTGCGGGGACGTTTCATATTCATCAATCATATAGCCAACTGCAACGGGCGTTTGACGAAGCCGCCAACGGCCAAATCCCTTCGCTGCCTCCGTGCGAGATTTATTGCCACACCCTCACCGACGACTCGATTCTTTCGCCGGCGTTGGCGCAGCAAGGCTATCATACGCTGACCTTATTTGGGTTGGATATGCCTTATCGTTTGTTTGTAGAAAAACCTGATGCTACCAAAAAGCAAGTTTTGGCGGCGTATTTGGCGGGCATCAACACGTTTTTGGCCGAGCCACTCGAAGACTGCCTCGCCCGCGCCCGTGATGGTTCGTTTTGTATCGAAGCCAAAAGTGCCTGGGATTTGGAGCAAGAGGTAGGGCTACCGCGCGGCAATATTTTTCACAAAGAGTTGAGTTGGTTTTTTGCCGACGACGCTCCTTCCGTAGGTCAACGCGGCGTAGAAACTCCACACCCACGGTTGTACGTGTGCGGGTCGAGCGCGCAGCGCGGCGGTGCCGTGAGCGGGATTCCAGGCTACAACGCTGCTATGAAGGTTTTGGCTTGAAATGGAAAAAAGTTAGGTCGTGACCATAAACCATTTTTGGATAGCTTTGGTAACTTCATCAGAAATAAACTGCTGCATAGCTTCCAGATTGTTTGGAGGTGTGTCGGTTGTGGCAAGTAGCTGAATTCCAAGTCTTTGTTCAATTTGCCACAGCGTATCTGTTGTAAAATTGTGTGTACCACTAAGCCAACGACTCACTTCCGACGGTTTTTTACCCATCGCTTCGGCAAACTGCTTCTGCGTCCAGCCTTTCAATTTAATAGCTTTATCAATACGTACAGCTAAATCCATACGTTTTCTGACCAAATCAAAAGTAGTCGAAGGAATACTTTGGTAAATTTCGTCAATAAGTGTACTTGAGTAATCCTGTCCTTTATTCATCTTCTTCGTCAAAATAGAGTTTGCCTATCAGGTCATTTTCTTCCCACCAGAGTTCTCTTTCTTTGATAGCTTTAGTGATTATGGCAGAAATCTTTATCATTTCAGTCGCTGATTTGGTAAGTTGCTTATCATCTTGCCACGCCCTAACTTTTTTCGTTCTCTGACAATTTTTGGGAGAGGGACTATGTATTGCCCCCTTCTCCTGGCAGGACGGGGCCGCCCGCGCGGAAGGGATGGGGATGAGGTTAGCCACAAAAATTGTCAGAGTTCCACTTTTTTTTCACCACCATCTCCCAAAACGAGTGTTACACTTCCATACCGAATACAGTAAAGACGGAGTTTAGCGTCTGGAATATCATAAAGAGCTTCAACGCCGTCACTTGCTTTGCCTTCTTTCTTTTTTCTAAAAAATGTTTCACGTGCGCCAAATCGTTTACCGATATTATCCAATGTTGCAACTATTTGTTGAATCTCCTGTAAATAACCTTCTTTATTTTTACGCAAGAATTTATCAAATAAAGTTTCGGTATCATCGTCCAGAATAACTGAATATATACTGGACTTTGAACCTGATAGGCGTGATATTTTTACTATTCGGAATTTCAAATTCTTTGGCAAATTTAACTAAATAGTACACAAAAAATAGCTTTTGAGTTATTTTCTACATAAAAGCCCGCTGAATTTCTTCTTTGACAAATTTGAGGGCTTCGGCGGTGGGGTTGCGGTTTTCTTCGATGATTTTCTCAAAGATTTTTTTGGACAACTCAATCGGGGCAGCCTCCGGGTGTACCGACGCCGAGGCTTGATTAATCAGCGTCAAAACCTCCTGCTGGGCGTTGCGTACGCGCTCCCAAGCCTCGTGACTCATATAAACTTGTTGGGAAAGGTTGTGGTTGAACTCCTCGCGGACATCGCGCAGCAGAATTTGCTGAAACTCCAACGCCGTGGTGGCACTTCCGTTGAGGCGAATCAGGATATTGTTGGGTGTGATGCGCTCCAACAACAAACAAACGCGCTCGTAGGCTTGGAGCCGAATGGGTAGCGACACCTCCACCTGACGACTACGGGTTTGGAGCAAAGAATCGTCCATTTGTTTTTTAAGAAACGCGCTCACCATCAAATACATAGCGTACAGTACAAGCGCGGCGGGAAGAATAATTTTGAGCAAGTCGGCGATGATTTCCATGCGATATTCGTTAATCTATTTGTGCAAAGAACGCAAATCCGTCGTAAAATAGTGCGAGTTTTGTGCCACAATCGAAAAGTATTGAATAATGACCCCCGACTTCATACCTGTTCAAATCACCGACCTTGCCCGTCGAGAAATCACCGATACCCTGCGCGACAACAAAATCCCCGACAGCTACGGCTTGCGCGTGGGCATACGCGGGGGCGGGTGCAGCGCGCAATTTTTGTTGGGTTTTGACACGCCTTCGTCACACGACCAAGTCTATTGGCTCGAACACATCAAAGTCATCATTGACAAGCGGCACCTCATGTACGTCATCGGTACGCAAGTGGATTTTGAAGAAACCGAGCAAGGTGCAGGATTTACCATTCATAAAGTATAGGCAAAAATTGGCACGATTTTAGGTATAAACACTACCAAACTGCTTCGGCGGTCTATCAATAAACGAAATTAGCTGCTGGTGCAAAAAATCCGTCGTCATATTTTCTTGGTTTTGTCCGTACTTTCTTTTGTACTGGCGTTGTTGTTTTTTTGGGTCTTTGAAAGAGGTGCGTTGGGGGCTTCCGAAGAGAAGTATTTGTCCAACATCAAAGACCGCGTCAAGACCGAATTGGGCATTTCGGAACGAGACTTGATTCAGGTGTTAGATGTGGTTTCCAAAAATCTCGACCTGACTTTTACCAAGCTACGTTACCCCGCCAAGTATCCTTATTATGTTTTCAAAAACGATAGTTTGATGTTTTGGTCAGACCATCGGTTTGCGCCTGAGATGGCCGCCCTCAAAAACGTAACCCAAACCCAAGTGGTTGATTTTGAGAACAGTAAGTTTATTGTCAGTCGTCGGCAGTATCGGGTTCAGCAAGATACGATTGATGTTTTTTCGACGCTCAACCTGTATCGTTATTACCAAAACGAAGACAAATACCTGCAATCAGGCTACAATACCGACTTGTTTCCGATTGAGCCAGAAGAAATTTCGTCCAAGATGAGTTTGCCGCATCGCAACGTAATGGACGATAAAAGCCGATTCTTGTTTTCGATTATCCCCCCTAAATTAGAAGCTTTTCACAACCAGACCACGCCCGTCAATACGCTGCTTTGGGGAGGATTGGCCGTTTTGTTTTTGGGGATTTACGTATTTCAGTGGGTACACCGACTGGCACGTCAAAAATACGTCGAACCCAGCCTACTGCTGTTGGCGGTGTATTTGTTGGCACTGCGAGGCGCCATGTTGTATTACGGCGTTCCGTTTTTGTTCATAGACACCGACCTCTTCAATTCCAAATTTTATGCGTCGTCGTTGGCTTCTCCCTCCCTCGGCGATTTGCTCCTCAATTGTTTCTTTGTGCTGATTTTTGTGGGGTATTTGGTGGATTCTTATTTTCGGTCAAAGGGGTATTTTTACCTCATCAAAGCCTCATCCACCGTCAAAGCCATCGCCGCAGTGATGGTAGTGGCATTGTCGTTTTGGGTGTTTGGCTTGGGGTTTTCAGAATTGACCAACATCTACGAAAAATCGCTTTTTACGCTCGACATCACCCTGAGCATTTCGTTTTCATTGCTCAAAATCGCCAGTTTGATTGTTTTTATCATCTTGGCCAGTATTTATTTTTTAAGTACGCATTTGTTGGTGAGCCTCTTTGTCCGTCTTAGTCCCAAAAGGTGGCAGGGTTGGTGGTTATTTGTCGCGGGGGCGGTCATTGGCTTGGGGATTATCTGGTTTGTCAAAGGCATATTCGATGCTATTTTTGTGGTCCATGCCATCTATTTCTTGACCCTCTATCTCTACCGTTTTCCGCGCGCACTTTATTCGTTTCGCTATCGTACCACCATTTATTACTTTGCGGGAGCTTTTTTATGGGCCATCGTGACGACCTACGTGGTGTATCACGAAGAGGACAAAAAAGACATCATCAAAAAGAAAGAATTTGGCGAACAAATCATCGCCGAAAATGATGGTTTGGTGGAAGTGTTGCTTGACAAGGCCAACAAATCTATCATGCGTGACACCGACATTCAAAACACTTTTCTGACCGATACCATTCTTTCCCGTGAACGTATCCAGCAAAAAATCAAAAGCATTCACTTGGAGCGATTTTTTGACAAGTACGACATTGAGGTTTATTCTTTTAAGGTCAGCGGCGCACCGCTCGATAACCTCCCCAGCGACGTTTATTTTGAAGAATACGTCAAGCCCTATCGGCAGGCCAAGTTTAAGACCGACTACGAAGGCATTTATTTTATCAACGATTTGGTCAATAATTTCAAAAAACAGTACGTTAGTGTCGTTGATATTCAGCGTGATTCGAGCCTTTTGGGCCGCGTAGTACTCAACCTCCTCCCGCGCCAATCGCAGGGCATGGATATATCGCCAGCATCTTTGATAGACAAAAAACTGAGCGAAGCCCCCGAAACTCGTCAGTATAGCTATGCCATTTATGACGCCCGCCGCAGTCTTATCTATCGGTACGGTAGCTATAACTACGAGCGCAAAATGCCCAAAGAGACCTTAAATAACACGTTATTGTTTCAACAGGGCCTTTCAATGTTTGACTACAAACACATCGGCAGCAAAGACAAAAACGGCAGGGCGGTCATCGTATCATCCAAGTTTCTTCCGATAGGCAACCTGCTGTCCAACTTCTCCTTTTTGTTTTTGATTTTGGTACTGTATGTGATTTTTATCGTGGGGCTGTACGCGCTTCGATACGGCAGGAGTAAACTCAATATCAGCTACGCTGCCAAAATCCAAATCATGCTCAATGTCGCCTTTTTTGCGCCGTTGATTTTGTTGGTCGTGATTATTTTGAGCGTTATCAACAACAACTATTACACTTCGCAAGAAAATGCGTATTTGGCAACGACCAAGAACGTAGTGACCAACGCCATTCCGTTTATTGAGGAGTACGCCCGTGGAGGCCGAAGCCAAGGCGCGCTCGAAGAAGAACTTTCTAAAATAGCCCGTGATGCCAAAATTGATGTTAATTTCTTCAATAAAAGTGGCTATTTGACGGCTACTACCAAACCTTTCGATTATGAAAGTAGGCAGTTGTCAAGGCAGCTCAACCCCAACGCTTACATTCACTTACTGCAAGAACGCGAAAACGAGATTCTACTGAACGAGTCGTTGGGCGAACAGCAGTATCACACGGCCTACGTGTCGGTGCGGGCCAGCAACAACAGCGAGCCACTGGGGGTGTTGAGCGTACCGTTTTTTGATTCAAAACCCGAACTCGACCGCCAAATCATTGACCTTATTTCGTCTATTTTGAGCGTTTTTGCCATTATTTTCATTGCCTTCTTGGTGCTGTCGTATTGGGCTTCCAACCACCTCACGGTGCCATTGAGCGATATGACGAAGCGTTTTCGACGCATCAATCTCTACAAACTCAACGAACCCGTGGAGTGGAAATCGTCGGAAGACGAAATCGGTGTTTTGGTGAATTCTTACAACCAAATGCTGAAAAAGTTGGAAGAAAGCAAAGAAGAACTCGCCAAAAACGAGAAACAAACCGCTTGGCGTGAAATGGCCAAACAGGTAGCGCACGAAATCAAAAACCCGCTGACACCCATGAAGCTCACGATTCAGCAGTTGCAGCGCACCATGTCGAGAGATTTGCCCCAAAGCGACCGCATCAAGCGCACCTTCGAGTCGCTGATTGACCAGATTGACAACATCAGCGATATTGCCACTTCGTTTTCGGATTTTGCCAAAATGCCCATGCCCAAAAACGAGTTGTTTGAAATCGCTTCCGTTCTCAACAAAGCCGCCGACCTTTACGCCGACGATAGCAAAATCACCTTGACGCGCCACATTCAGAACGACCAGGTCAATGTCGTAGGCGACAGGCAATTGTTGGGTCGCATTATTACCAATCTCATCATCAACGGGATTCAGTCGGTTCCTGCCGACCGCCACCCCGAGATTTATTTGGGTCTCCGCACCGACGATGCCAACGTTTACATCGAAGTCAAAGACAACGGCAAGGGGATTCCCGAGGGGATTCGCTCCAAAGTATTTTTCCCCAATTTTAGCACCAAGCAGGGTGGTTCGGGACTGGGGCTGGCTATTGCCAAACGCGGTGTAGAACACGCCGGAGGCACTATTTGGTTTGAAACCGAAGAAGGCCAAGGTACGGCTTTCTTCTTGTCGCTGCCCATCGCCCACGAGCCAGAATCCTAATTCCATTTTTTGATAATAACCGCTATTTCGGCAGGTTTAAGTAAAGTTTTGTCCGCTTCGTGAAGGTTAATTGGTGATTATTGTCATTTGTTGGGTTACTTTGAAACGTGATTTTTGCCGAAAAGGCTGTTCAAACAATCCAACGATATGCGCCTAAGTTTTTATTATACGCCACTGCTGCTTATTTGGCTTCTCAAAGGGCTAAGTACACAAGCCCAAACCCGTCTCCAAAGTACTGATGAGGCCATTGAATTGGCCAAACGCAACAACCTTGACCTACAAATCGCGCGTCAAACCACCCAAATTCAATCGTGGAATCTCACCGCCGCCAAAGGTGCAAGACTCCCACAGGTGAGGTTTACGACTGTACTTGATTACAACTTCCTGTTGCCCACACAGTTGATTCCCGCGCAGTTTTTCGGGGGCAAAGAGGGAGAATTTCGTACCATTCAATTTGGAGTACCATTCAACCTCACCGCAGGTATCGAAAGCACCATGCCGCTTTGGAATGTGGGGCTAAAACAAGATGTAAACATCGCGCAAGCCAACCAAAAAGTAGTTGATTTGCAGGCTCTTGTACTCCAAGACGACCTTAGTACGCAGGTAGCGCGGCTCTATTTGGCCACGGTTTTTACCCAAGAATACTTGCGAATTACCCAACAAAATCTCGCCAATGCCGATAGCATAGCGCGTATCGCGTGGGTGCGCAAAGACAAAGGACTGATTGACCAGTTGGAGTATAACCGTGTGCGTAGTACGCGCTTGGCCGTGGAAGATGCCCTCCGTCAAAACGAAATGGCCTACCAGAAAAATTTGAACCAATTACGGCTGGTAGTAGGTGACTCAACCGCCAGAACCTCACCCCCTGCCCCTCTCCAAAAAATGGAGAGGGGAGAAATAACCCCCTTCCCAAAGTGGGTCGGACCGTCGCACGAAAGGACTGGGGATGGAGTTCCGCGCCTCCAACTCCGCGCGGCGCAGTTGTCGTTGGCCCAGCAGCAGTTTACCAAAGAACAAAAGCTCAAACTTCCGACGCTCTCGGTCTATGCAAGGCTGTCGGAGCAAGCCCAGCGAAATAAGTTCAACTTCCTGAATTTCAACGAGCCGTGGTTTGGTATCGGTGTCGCGGGGCTACGTTTGGAAGTACCTATTTATACGGCGCGGATTCGAGAAAGCGGCATTGCCCGCGCACGCATCAATGCCGAAATAGCCCAGCGGCAGTTGGAAAATGAGCAACGAAAGTTTGACACCGAGACCCAAGACCTGCGCATTGGCTACCACCAAGCCGCCCGGTCGTTGCAGGTCAATCAGGAAGCGTACCAACTGAGCGAAGAAAACCTCCAACTCGCCCTCATCAAATACAAAGGGGGCGTGATGAGCTACGACCAGTATCTCAATGTGTTCAACGAAGCCCTCAACGCCCAAAACAAATATTTTCGCACCCTCGCCGACGTGATGATTAACGATAAGTTGCTGGAATTGAGGAGATGAGTAGTTATTCGTGTATCCGTTATCCGCGCCATAAAATACTGATAATCAGTGCTAAGTCTGTACTTTTGATTGAGAAATTACTCCAATAAAACGCCATCTTACCATGACAAAGATTATAAAAAATAGCCCATTCGCGCATTCCCGCATTCCCGTATTTACGCATTTACACATTCCCGTATTTACGCATCCACTCATTCCCTCATTCTCTCATTCTCTCATTCTCTCATTGTTCTTAGCTGCTTGTTCGTCTAAGTCCGAAACCACCACGCCCACCTACAAAAACCTCACGGAAGCGGTGTATGCGTCGGGCAATGTGTTTCCCAAAAACGAGTACAAAGTAGTGGCCAACGCCGACGGTTACTTGCAGCAGCAGTTGGTCAATGAGGGCGATGTCGTAAAAGCGGGGCAGTTGTTGTTTTCGTTGGAAAGTCTTTCGCAAGATGCTCGCGCCGAAGCCGCGGCCAATATTTATCGTCAAGCCGAAGCCAACTACGCCGACAATTCGCCCGCTTTGACCGAACTCGAAGCCGCCCTCCGAAATGCCCGCACCAAACTCGAAAACGACTCGCTCAACTACGCCCGCTACAAGGCTTTGTACGACCAAAACGCGATTGCAAAAGCTGAATTGGAGCGCGTGGAATTGGCCTATCGTACTTCCCGCAACGACGTGGCAGCGCGCCAAAAAGCGTGGCAACGTACCAAAAATCAGTTGTACGTGGATTTGCAAAACACCCGTTCTAACTTCCGCGTCAATAACCGCGAAGGCGACAACTACCGCATTCGTAGCATCGAAGCGGCACGGGTGTATGAGGTTTATAAAAAAATGGGTGAACTGGTTCGGCGCGGCGAAGCGGTTGCCCTTTTGGGCGCGGCCAACGGTGTTTATCTCCAACTCGCCGTGGACGAAACCGACTTCTCTAAACTCCGTATCGGTCAGGAAGTTGCGGTCAAAATGGATGCTTACGGCAATAAGGTTTTCAAAGCGCAAATCACCAAGATTTACCCGAAACTCAACAAAATTGACCAGTCGTTTCGGATAGATGCCGATTTTGTGGGCGAAGTCCCCGAAGCGTACTACGGTCTGACGGTAGAGGCCAATATTGTGATTTCACAAAACCCCAAAGCCCTTACCATCCCCAAAACGTACCTCGTTGGGGCTGATAGCGTGTGGGTGGAAGAAAACAAGGAGAAAAAGAAAATCAAAATCACAAAAGGCGCCGAAAACTTTGAAATCGTAGAGATTAAAGGCGGATTGACAGAAAAAAGTGTCGTGGTGAAACCATAAAAATACTCGTGAATAGATTCCTCCTAACGTCGGAATGACAAAACGTCGGAATGACAAAAATGATATAACGTCGTCGGAATGACAAAGAAACAATGAACCTCAATCTCTCTTTACAAATCGCCAAAACGCACCTGTTGGCCAAAAAACGCCAAACGCTCATCGCTATGCTGGGCGTGACGTTTGGTATCGCCATGTTTATTGTCATGATTAGCTTCATGCAGGGTGTCAATCAGTTTTTGGAAGACTCGGCACTGGATGCCAGTCCACACGTGCGTATCTACAATGAGGTCAATACCCAACGCCGTAGCATCCTTGACGAGCAGAACCCCCAAGCGGATGCGCTCAACGTAGTGTATCACCAAAAACCTAAACAACAACTGCCGCGCATCAAAAACGGCCTCCAAATGGTACGACTCATTGAGCAGATGAAGGGCGTGTGGGGTGTGTCGCCCGAAGTGAGTTCACAGGCGTTTTTCAATAACGGCCCCATTCAGATTTCGGGCATTATTGCGGGCATAGACTACCCCCGTGAAAACCGTCTCTACAACCTCGACAATCGCCTCAAAGCGGGGAGTTTTCAGGCACTGCTCACCAATCCCAAAGGCATCGTGGTAGGGGCCAATTTGGCCAGAAAGCTCAACGTAGCCGTGGGGGATAAAGTGAGTGTCACAACCCCCACGGGTGGCAACCTCACGCTACGGGTCGTCGGTATTTTTGGATTTGGCATTGGCACGATAGACAATACCCGCTGCTACACGAGTATCAGCAGCGTACAGGAGATTTTGGGCAAAGACGCCAGCTATATCACCGACATCCACATCAAAATGACCGACCCGCTTTTGGCTTTGCCATTTGGGCAAACCCTCCGTCAGCAGTTTGGGGTCTATACCGAAGACTGGGCCACGGCCAACCAAGCGATTTTGGCAGGAAAAAAAATCCGAAACGTAATGACTTTTGTGATTTCGATGACGCTACTCGTGGTGGCGGGTTTTGGGATTTACAACATCATGAACATGAACGTCATCAACAAACTCAAAGACATTGCCATCTTGAAAGCAACGGGTTTTGGGGGCAAAGACGTAGTGGCGGTGTTTTTGTGGCAAGCCATCATCATCGGCATACTGGGCGGGTTGTTGGGGCTTTTGCTGGGTTTTAGCATCAGTTATGCCCTGTCAATCACGCCCTTCGACGCGGGCGATTTGCTGAGTATCAAGACTTTTCCTGTGATTTTCAAAATGGAGTATTACGTCATGGGCATGGCTTTTGGGGTGATTACAACGATTCTGGCGGGGTATTTTCCCTCACGGCGCGCCGCCAAAATAGACCCCGTAGCGATTTTGAGGGGGTGAGTGGCACTACTTCCCCAAGCAAAACACTCCCAATGATATTAGGATCTACGACAATCCGTATTTTACTAGTAGTCATGCTCTTGGCGAAGTTCTTTAATGGCTTTATTGATAGCTGATTGCCTTTGAGGTTGCTCGGGTAATTGTTTCAAAAAAGATTTGGCCCTCTCGATGGCTTCAGTTTTAGCATCAGCCACAAAAGCCTCTACCTCCACAAAAGTCAATGACTTCAAATATTCAAGTAGTGCTTCGCCTTGTTGCTCATTTTTGATATGAATAATGTATTGGCTCATTTTCCCAAAAAATTAAGCGGTATAAAAAAAATTCGACAAAAATAATCAGAAAAACAATGAATCCATCGGTACTTTCGGCCTCGCATATCAACAAATACTTCTACCAACCCGAACGATTTCAGGTGCTGCAAGAGGTCAATTTTGACGTAAAACGAGGCGAATTTTTGTCCATTGTCGGCAAATCGGGCTGTGGTAAATCCACGCTCCTCTACATCCTATCTACCATGGACACCGACTACGAAGGCAGTCTCGAAGTCAATGGACAACGCCTCACGGGACTCAGCCAAGACCGATTAGCGGCGTTTCGCAACGAACATTTGGGTTTTGTGTTTCAATTCCACTTTCTGCTGCCCGAGTTTACGGTGCTGCAAAATGTGATGCTGCCCGCGCAGAAATTGGGCAAATACAGCAACAAAGACATCGAAGAACGGGCTTACGAAAAGCTCCGCCTTGTCAATATGGCCGAACACGCCCGCAAGCCTTCTTCCAAACTCTCGGGCGGGCAGCAGCAGCGCGTGGCCATTGCGCGAGCCCTCATCAACGACCCCACCATCATCATGGGCGATGAACCCACGGGCAATTTGGACAAGACCAACTCACAATTAGTATTTGATATTTTTCGGAAAATCTCCCAAGAAAACCACCAAACCATCATCACCGTCACGCACGACCCTGATTTTGCACGGGGCGGCGACCGCATCATCGAAATGTCGGATGGGCGCGTCGTGAAAAGTTAGTCTTTCACAAAATGTTTCTGATTTTCGGAGAGATTGTGCGCACTCCACTGCACGTCTTTCTCAAAAGCTGAAAAACGAAACGGACAATCCATGCGGCAGTAATGGCAGCAGTCGGGGAGGCAGGGGTCGGCATGGATAAAAATCTCTACTTCACCCGTCGTATTGCGTTTTAAGATTTCTTCAAAATCGTGTACGGTATCGTGGGCTTTTTTCAAATCCCAGTAAAACGGCAACGTCAAATGACAATCTATGTGGAGGTCAGAGCCGTATTTCTGAACACGCATATTGTGAACATCAATCCATTCGGGGTGTTTTTGGGCTTTGAGGGTTTCAACAATTTCGTTCAAAAGCTCAGGGTCGGTTTCGTCCATCAAAGCCGCCACCGCTCGACGGATAAGTAGAAAACCGTTGTAGAAAATGACCAACGAAAGCAACAGTGAAAACGCACTGTCTATCCACGACCAGCCCGTGAGCCACAAAATCCCCAATCCTACCAAAATCAAGACACTGCTCAGGCTGTCGGTGAGCAGGTGGTGACCGTCGGCGCGGAGGGCTTCGGAGCGTGTGCGCTCCCCCAGGCGTGTGAGGTAGTAGCCCAAGCCGCCGTTGAGCAAAACCGTAATAAAAATCAGCAAAATGCCCCAATCTAAATGCTCCACGGGGCGCGGGAAGCGGAGGCGTTGGATGGCCTCCCACACAATCAACATCCCTGCTACAACAATCAACCCACCCTCAAAACCCGACGAAAAATATTCGATTTTGCCGTGGCCGTAGGGATGGTCTTTGTCGCGGGGCTTGGCCGAAAGATAGACGCTATAAAACGCAAACCCGCTCGCTATCACGTTGATAATAGATTCGAGGGCGTCGCTCAGAATGGCGTTGGAATGAGTAATATAGTACGCGCCAAACTTGACAGCCAGCAGCACTACGCTCAACACAAACGAAACAATAATCCAGCGAAGTTTAGATTTTTGGCTATCTTGCACGGTTTTTTGAAAGTAATTGTTGCCACAAAAGTACGATTTTTTACAGATTCATTCTTCATGTCACTTCCCAAAGATGCCCACAATCCGTGGCAAACGCAGTCTTCGACTGTGGTTTATGAAAACAACTGGATAAAAGTTCAACACAACGAGGTCATCAATCCCAGCGGCGGCGCGGGGATTTATGGCATGGTGCATTTCAAAAACAAGGCCATCGGTATCATTCCGATTGACGCCGACGGCTATACGTACTTGGTGGGACAGTACCGCTATCCACTCAACGAGTACTCTTGGGAAATCCCCGAAGGTGGGGGCATTATAGGCCAAAACCCGCTCGAAAATGCCCAACGAGAACTGTTGGAAGAAACGGGCCTCATCGCCGCCAAATGGACACAGATAGCCCGGGTGCATCTCTCCAACTCGGTGAGCGATGAAGAAGGTTTTTTGTTCTTGGCCGAAGACCTCACCCAAGCCCAAGCCCAACCCGAAGAAACCGAACAACTCAAAACCGTCAAACTTCCTCTTTCCGAAGCCATTGAAATGGTAATGCGCTCCGAAATCACCGACTCTCTTAGCGTGATGGGTCTCCTCAAAGTAGCACGGATGAAAGGGATATGATGGAGAGACGGAACAAGGAGAGACGGAACAAGAACAACAAAGAACATCACCATAGCTCCCCTTCGGGACGGGGTGCTTGATAACAGAACAACGAATGCTCACAGCGGCTTTATATGGATTGATAGCGGGCGTACTGCTCTGCTTGACTTTTGGGACTGTTTTTTTTGCGTTGATTCAGACCAGCATCGAAAAAGGCTACCGCAGCGGCATCCAAATCGCCCTCGGTGTGGTAGCAAGTGATGCGTTTTTTGTGTTTACGGCCATTTTTGGCACTTCTTTTTTGCCGCCCATTGCGCATTTTGATAAATGGATTGGCGCGACAGGAATCATTTTTTTGGTGATTTTGGGCATCAAAAATTTTTTCAAGCAGCCCTCTCTCAGTCCGCCCCAACCTTTGGACGACCGCAGCCGGCGGCGGTCGCATTTCAAATACTTTATGAAGGGAGTCGCCCTCAATGCCCTCAATCCCATCAATTTTATGTCTTGGGCGGCCATTGCCACGTATCTTCGCACCAAAGGTCGCTACGATTTGGATGAAATGATACTCTTTTTTGGGATGAGCCTTGTGGGGGTTGGGCTTACCCAATCTGCCTTGTCAGTCTATGCGCACCGTTTGCGTAAGTTTCTGACTGTAAAGGTCATGCGTTACATCAACGTCGTCACGGGTGTCGTGTTTTTGGGGGTAGCTACCAAACTGCTTTGGGAGCAATTTCTGAAATAAGATGCGCTGTTTTTCAAATAAATCTTCCAAGGTGATGCGGTTTTGAACCAAACTTAAGGAGTGCCTATTTTGCTTTGACTTCCCTTGGGAGTTTTACCCAAACAACCCCTCATAATGCGCGGAAGGCTCGAAAATACCCGCGCTTTCGGCATAAAACGAGGTATCGGTGAGATAAACGCCTTGTTGGGTAGGTACCCAAGACGCCGTTGCTTTGGGATGATAGCTGAGGAGTTTTTGCCAATTTTTGTAATACTGGTGGCCGTTGGTTTCTTGCAGCCCAATCGAAATCCCTGGAAAAGGCGGCAGCCTAGCCGCTACTGATTTGTTCCAATCCACCAAAATCGGATTCACGGTAAGGTCGGCGCAGAAGCAGGGGACTTTCTTTTCGTAGGCCAACTGTGCTATTTTCATGGTCATACTCAGGGTCTTGGCGATGGCTTTCACCGCAATTGCCCCATAGCCCAACTCAATACGACGAGCGGCATCTTCTACGGTATGGGCGCTTTCATCGGCGGCGATACGCACACCCACATCGCCCACAAAAATCTCCTTGGACTCGTCAAAAGGCTCTTCGATAAGCGCGATTTGGTCCAATGCCCCTATCTTTTTGGCGTGGTCTATGAATCTCAGTAAGGTCTCTTTTTCTTCGTAGCGACCGTTGGGGTCGAAGTAATACGGGATTTTACCATTGGTGGTGTAGGGTGTTTCGTAGTGACCAATGGCTTTGTGAACGGCTGTCAAAAACGCCAAGTCTTTTTCCAACATTTCTTGTTGGGTGCCTGCCGCGCCTGTTTTGAGTTTGAGTACAAAAAAACCTTCATCGGCGGCGGTTTTGACGCGCTCGGCGGTTGTACCGACGCTAAACGACGGCACACTCGCCACTTTGCTGTGTCGGTGCGACAGCCCTTGCTTGTACGCGGCAGGTACCATGTCGTCGAATGTCTTGATGTTGTTTTCGGCGGCATAAAGCAGCCAAGCGGCATTGTCAAGACCCACTAAGGCGTTGAGAGCGAAGGTTTTGCGAAGGTCAGAGATGCCTGTGATTTTGCGTCCATAAGCCAACACATCGGGGAGAATTTGCTCCAACAACGCCACGGGATTAGTGAATGTCATGCCTCGTACCAACTGCGCGGCATGCTCACTCATGGCGTACATGAGGGCGTTGCCCGCGCTCTCCGAATGGGCCGCAAATACCCGCGCGTCTGACCACAGCACGCCTTGCGTAGCGATGCCCACTTTGCGAATACCCGACTCCGATTCGAGCAAAGTGGCCGTTTGCCAACTATCGGTAATGGCACTGCCTTTGAAGCGATAAGGGTTGAGTGGTTCGCGCTCAAAATTGGCATCCACTCGCTTGATTTTAATGGCTTTAGCTGCGGGTTTTGCGGAGGTTTCTATCGCCGTTGCGGCCACCAAAGCACTCGTTGTTTTTACAAATGTTCTACGATTCATAGCGGTGATTGTCTATTCAGGAATATGATTGAGCGTGTACCAAGCCTCTGATGCCCACAGCGAATGTCCGCTTTGACTTTTGAGCCAAGATGGCAACCGAAAATACACTACGTGCTTGGTTTTGAGGTTGGGGATTTCCAAATACAATTTTTTGCGGTCGGGTGAGAGGGTCAGTTGCGTGGGGGTCAGTTGTTCTAAATCCATCTTGGGTCCACCGTATTTGGGGGTGGGTTGGTACCACCACTGGTGAATCATCAAGTCGGTGGTTTTCAGATTGATGTTTCCGTCCAACGCTTCCGTTAGCTCTATCTCAAAACCATTAGATTTGGCTCTGACCGCCAACATTTCAAAGGTGATTTTGCCGTTGTGTTTTAGGCGTTGCAGCCCACGAAGTCGCTCGCGCCAACTCCATCCGCCGCCTGTCATGCCTACTTCGCCCACGTACAGTGCGCCGTCGGGTCCCCACCGCAGCCGATTGACACCCGCCTCGAATCCTTGCGAAAACCGAAAAACTGCCCCTTGGTACTGACCGTTGATTTTTTCCACAAAATCGCGCTTGATACCGCCGTGGGTCACGTCGCCGTGGAGCATCTGGCCTTTGTAAATACCCTCTTTGACCAGCACGATTTCGGTGGGCGAATTGCCAATTTCGTCTTGCGGAAGCCAAATCGTCGGCGGGGTCATTTCGGGCATTGGGTCATCGGAAAGCCATCCCCATCCCATGCCGTGAAAATCGCCCTTGCGAACGTGGATGAGTTTGTTGGCAGGAAGCCATTGGCCTTGGTTGTCGGTCACAAAAAGCTCATCATCCACGCCCAAGCCGAGGCCGTTGGGGGTACGAAGGCCAAAATTGACTGCTTCGTAGCTGCCATCCATGCCTATTTTGATGGTTTTGCCACGGTCGGGCAGTTGTTTTTCGTGGGGTTTGAGGCGCATGGCCATTGAGAGTGTGGCGTAGAAAAAGCCCTCTTTGTGTACCAGCCCAAATGCAAACTCGTGGAAATCAGCCGAAACTGTCCAACTGTTGCAAATAGAACGGTATTCATCAATGAGGTCGTCGCCGTTGCGGTCCATGAGTTGGGTCAATTCGTGCTTTTGCAAAACAAAAATTTGCCCATTGACCACCTCCATTCCGAGTGGTTCGGCCAAACCCGACGCGATGCGCTTGATTTTGAGTTGGTTGGGGTCGTCTTTGGTCACGCCGTCGAGGAGATACACTCCGCCCGTTTTGTCCCAAGTACTCACGAGCAAACGACCATCGGGCAGGAAAGCCATCGCCGCCACGCGCGGATTGAAGGCGGGCGAGTGCAGCGTACTAAGGTCGTAGCTTGGATGTACCCCTTCGAGTGCCGCGCCGTGTCCCGCTGAGGTCGGCCAATTGTTGGCGAGTTGGGGTGTTTGAATCGTCTGAATGATAGGCGTTTTAGGTTTGAGCGTAAAGATATAATTGACCATTTCGGTCAGCTCTTTATCGCTCAACTGTGGATGGTGATTCATCAAACTCGTTCCCCAAACCCCCGTGCCTCCACTTTTGATTTTGGCCGTGAGATAGGTTAAATTCTGCTCGTTTTTGGGGTATTTTTGAGCAACGCGCATGAACGATGGTCCCACTTCGTCTTCGGTGTTTTTGTGGCAAGTGTAGCAGTCACTTTGGGCCATGAGTCGCTGCCCTTCGTGCGCGAATTTTTCTTCGATTTTGGGCGGAAACTGCGCGGGCAACGCCTTGAACTTCGTCAGCTTGCGAGTAGTTTTGTTGGATTCCAACCGCCACTTGTTGGTCGTCGAATAAAGCCAAACGCTCAAATTGTCAGGTACTTGTGAAGTTTTAAAAGTACGTTCCAAGACATTGTCACTCAAAAATTCAGGCCGTTCTTCGACGATGACGCTGTCCTGGTTTTTGGTAGTGAGTACGAACCGCAGCCACACCTGATTTTGGCGAAACGAATACCCCCGAAAAATCACTTTGGACATAACTTCCTCATTTTGCTGCCTGACGTGCCACTCAAAACTTGCCGCACTGTCGGTCAGATAAGCCGCACCCCAAGAGGTAGGTTGTATTTCTTTTTTGTCGGTGTAAGGTGCGCCATCCATCGCTATGCCGCCTTTCCACGCTTTGTAGAGTTTGCAGGTACTCAAATCGTAAGCTACGTAGCAGTCTTTGTGGAGGGCAAGGGTAAGCATACGCGGCTTTTTATCCAACACCGACCGTACTGCCCACACGTCAAGCGGGCGTTTGGGCGGTGCGGCGGAGGGGAGGTTTGCGCCCAGCAAAGTCGTCAAACTAAGTCCTGCAAAGAGTTGGATAAGAGATTTTTTCATCTCCATCAAAAGAAGGATGGCTAACGGTTTTTACTATTGCTAATTAACAAGTAGTTTGTAACACCTCTTAGCTAATCTTCTCCTTGATCACTTTCAGTTGTTCAACGTGAACACCTACTTCTTTTACGAGTTGCGGGTCGGGAGCAAATTGGAGCAGTTCGTTGGCGAGTCGGGTCATTTCTGCCAATAGTTGCTGTTGTGCAGCGAGATCTGGCACTGACACCTGCCAAGCGGCTTCCAAGAAATTCAAGATGGTCAAAGCCCGCTCGTGGGGGTACTCAGCGGCAGTGCGGATTTCGAGGGCTTGGCGGTAAAAATCCAAGGCTTTGGCGTAATTGTCGGTAAGTTTGGCTTCAGGGTATTTGGTGAGGGCGTTGGCGTAGCTATTGCAGAGGCGGGCGTACTCGTAGGGGTGGGTTTCGCGGGTAAAATAACTAAACGCTTCCTTGAACGAACTTACCGACACCGCAGCCCACACACTTTTTTTCTTGATTTCGTCGGGTACTTCGCTGTAAATTACGCCCAGATGATGCTGGATTTCGGCAAATACGTCGGGGGTGGCTTCTTTGGTAAACACTTTGACGGCTTCTTGGTAGGCATTCATGGCGGGTCTATAAAACTGCGGATTGCCGTTTTGCGCCCAAGTGTATAGCAGCGTTCCTTTGCGGTATTGGGCATTGGCCACGAGTTCGGGCAGGTTTTCTTGTTCGAGTAGCTGAACGGCACGGTTGATATAACCCAACGACTCGGCG
>JALOLW010000020.1 GCA_025455795.1 Spirosomataceae bacterium | reverse complement strand
ATGGGTATTTGGTATTTAAATAGTATTTAAATACTCAAAAATTCTGAAGTATTTGGAAAGTATTTAAATACTTTCTTTTGAGTATTTGTTACCACTCTGATCGTTATAACAAGCGTTAGAGAGAGAAAAATTATTCATTTTTATTATTATATTCTTACTTATTTCATTCTTGCCACTTTGAGGGCAAGAACGCAAAAGTAACCAGAATGCAGAGTATACAGATCAGCATTGAAGCGAATTTTGCCAAGTGCAAGTAATAATTTATCAATTCATCCATTTAGTTCCGCCATTATCGCCATGCGGCAACCGTACCTGTCGCCTGTGCATCGTTCTGATTTCTGGACGACATCGACAGTTAGTGATTTGGTCGATCTATACTGATGAACGACAGCCCAAGGTCAGTTACGTGCCTTCTAGCTGTCGCCCACACGTTTCTACATGTAAATGACCAGCGCCATCGGGAACTGAACGTTGTGACAAAAGCACGAGATGTCACTTGGAAAACACGTCTGATACAAACTGTTACCGTACCACCATGTGTCATCAACGGCTCGTACCACACGCGACCCCCAATTGCTTATGGTTTTTACATTTTCGGTACGCACTAATGAAGCTCCTGAGATGATTTGATAATTTACGAGTAGCCACTCACGAGTAGTTACAGTCGACTAACAACCACTGCATGAGTTTTATTGCGCTCCGGATGACTTTATGGTCCCCACAATAACAATATTTGAGACATGCGAGCATGGGCCGAACGAATAATGTGAATATCATTATTTTTATAACTGTTTATGACTGTGGTAACACTACAAGGACAATTTTTTTGCGCTTGGCGCTCAACGCCTCGTAGCCTGCTGGGCTACAGTTCCGTCTGTCGAAATAGATTTCCTTGTTTATAATGTTCCCCGTCCTTTACTGCTCCATGTCCCTTCGCTTCGCCTTGAATGGCTTTGTGCTCGGCTTAGACGAATGTGTCTCGCGCAGTTCGTGAGATGCAGAGTATGGACTTTGTAACAATTCTCGGACGAATTCGAGTCTGAACCAGACCTGAATAATTGCAAATTACCGTTGTATAGATCAAGGAAACCATTGCTCAAAAAGACGGCTTCGTTTGCTCGCGTAAACCTCGATGTTCATGCACTCCTCGCTCAAAACTGGTCATAACCGGTACTGAGACAATATATGACTATTAGGGCGCGAAACTCGGCTGCCTTCTCGCAGTTAATGTAGCAGATAACATGCAATATCCTATCTGTATTATGCCTGGATACGATAATGCCATCGATCAATCCATAACTCTGGCGGCAAGCGGGCCAATCGCGGTATACCTTCGAATGCATGACGCCGTAACTGCTCTGTAGCTACATAGTCAACCGCAAAGTTTCACTACATAAATAATCCAGAGCTTCACCATGGCTTCAACCGTGTATGCTCCAACAACTCACTACACCAACAGAATAATAAGCAGTAATATAGTAACCTCCAGCATGTCCCTGTTTCGCACCAACCCCACTTCAATGATTCCATACAGAACAAGCCAATTGCTAAGATGGTTAGTTCAGTTCATCATCAGGCTAAGTATCACTCACAGGCAGCTGCCCGATTGACTGATCAAAGCAAATAATGACAACAGATGAAAATTTATTACCCCTCCAAATCGATTTTACAACCTTCAAAACGCTTTATTACCATGAAAAAAACACTTCTTCCCCTCGTAATTGTAGCTTTGATTTTTGGCTGCAACAAAGAAACCGAAACCTCAGTAGCCCCTCAAAAATCACTCCTCACCGCCGAAGAACAGCGGGTGGCGGAGAGTATTAGTAAAATCATTCCAATCGAAAACGTAAGGAATGAAATTTCTAATTTTCAAAAGGTCAACCCTGACCAAATCAAAGCAGTAGCATTTGGGAAAGTAGCCTTAGAAAAATTTTTAAACCAAAAAGGGGCAGTAGGATTGGCATTTTATTTTGCAAAAGATAAAGATGGCAAAAACACCCTCTATTTTGTAGCAGTTGATAAAGATGGCAAAGAAATTACAACAGTACCAAATGCTCGAACAACAGATGAAGGTTCTGCTGGAAGTGGTAAGCCAATGCCTCCTTTTGGCGGATAAATAGCAAATATTCAATTTTTGAGCCTATTCCTCTTCATACAGGAGTAGGCTCTTTTTTATCTCTCCTCCTTTCTCAACTGTTGGATTTGACCAACAGACAAGCCTGTGATTTGGGCGATGAGGTCATCTGATAAACCCGAAACAATGGCGTTTTGAGCTACTTTATGAACCGTTAAATAAATAAAAACCTCGGTCTAAGACTTTTTTTCATAGTTTTATGCTTTCAAAACCCACAAGAGTATGGGCGAAAGTTATGGCATTATCATAGGCACAGGCGTGATGCTCATCATGGCGCTGTTTGTGATTTTGTTTGTGGTGTATTATCAGCGCAAACAAATGGCCAATCAGATTCGTCAAAAAGAGATGGAAACGGAGTTTCAGCGCAAACTCTTGGAGGTTTCGATGGCCTCTGCCGAAGCCGAGCGGCGGCGTATCGCCCAAGACCTCCACGACGACGTAGGCGCACTGCTGTCAGTCACGAAGCTCACTTTCAATGCCCTGTACAGTCGTTTAGGCTCCAAAGAAGAAGCCGAGCGGCTCGCCACGCAAGTACGCGAAGCCCTCGACGAAACCATCAGCCACGTGCGGCGCATCAGTCGGGAGTTGGTGCCTACTACGTTGGAGCGTTTTGGACTATCGGCAGCGTTGCAGGAATTTACGGCCAGGAGCAATGTCAGTCCCGCTACACGCCTCACGTTTGGACTCAATGGCGACGAAAACCACCGACTCGCCCCTCAAACCGAATTGATGCTCTACCGAGTGGCTCAAGAACTTATCAACAACGCCCTCAAACACTCCAACGCCAACCATATCCACGTACAGTTGTCGCTGCCACCGCATCCGTTTGGCATGGTGATAGAAGACAATGGCCGAGGATTTGACGTAGAAAAAATAAGTCTAAGCCGCAACGTGGGCTTGGGTTTACAGAGCATTGAAGGGCGGCTAAACATCATCGGAGGGCAGATTCGGTATGAATCTTCGCCCAACAAAGGCTGTCGCGCGGCAGTCGAGCTCAAAAAGTTTGTACTTTTGGACAAAACCCTCATACCTAACAAAAAAGTCCCGCAAGTGAAGGACACTTAATATGGAAAAAATAAAATTAGTTATCGCCGACGACCACAACCTTTTTCGCAAAGGTATGGCGGCTATGCTCAACCAAATCGCTGATTTTGAGCTGATTGGTGAAGCTGCCAACGGAAAAGAGTTGTTGGAACTACTCGCCAAAGTCAAACCCGACATTGCGCTGTTGGACTTGCAAATGCCCGTCATGGACGGCGTAGAGACCACCGAGCATATCCACACGCTGTTTCCCCAAGTGAAGGTCATTATTGTCTCTATGCACGAAGAAGACCGCTTTATCATTCACCTGCTCGAAAAAGGCGTAAACGGCTATCTGCTCAAAGATACCGAGCCTGGCGAAGTAGAAAACGCCATTCGTAGAGTGATGACCGACGGCTACTACTACAGCGATTTTGTGTCGAAAGCCCTGCATCGCAAACTCGTAACACGTGCCTCGCCACCGCCGCCTACTTTCAACAATAAAATCAACCTCTCCACCCGCGAGCGCGAAGTGCTCCAATACCTGTGTGAAGGACTTTCTACGCTCGAAATCAGTGAAAAACTCTTTGTAAGTCCGCGCACCGTAGAAGGGCATCGGCTTCGCTTGCTCGAAAAAACCACCACCCGCAACACCGCTGGTTTGGTAGCGTATGCCTTCAAAAACGATTTGCTTTGATTTTGATGATTTGGTCGTAGTTTTGTGTGACGTTTGCCCACGTCTAACGTCAAATTCAACGCAAAACTTACGTAAATCAACCTTATCAAAACCATGAAAAAGTTCATATTTTCGCTTATTTTGGGTGTTTTAGCCATTGTCAGCACCTCCGCCCAAACAGTATTGCCCGGCAAACAAGACATCGAAAAAGCCAGTTTTGAAGGCTTGTACGTGACGACCAAAATCGAAGACAAGTACCTTGAAAAATACTGGGAAGCCTATTTGAAACAATACGGCAAGGTCAATAGCTCACGCGGCGGGGTGTATCGCTTGTCAGAGGCCAACATTTCGAGCATTTCATCGTCGCCCATCAACTTGGCGAGTCGGGTGAGTTCTTCTAAGGGGATGTCACAGGTGTTTATTTATTTGGATTTGGGCAACGGGGCTTATGTTACGCAAGGCTCAAAAGGCTACGCCGAAGCCGAAGCATTTTTGAAAAAATTTGCCGAAGATGCCCTCCTCATGGACGACGCCCGCGTAGCCGAAGAAGCCATGAAAGAGTCCGAGAAAAATTTCAACAAGCTCACTCGCAAGGGCGAAACCCTCAAAAAAGACATCGAAAAGGCCGAAAAGGAACTGGCGCAGTTGAAAAAAGACCTCGAAATCAACCAAAAAGACGTGGCGACTTCTCAAACTGATTTGGAGGCCAAAAAGAAAACCTTTGACACCGCCAAAGCCAAAGTGCCTGGAAAGCAGTAGGAAACGATTTTAAAAAAATAAGCGCGCGGCTCTGCCGCGCGCTTATTTTTTTAGAGTCTCTGACCGCTCGGCACAAACATCCCCAATAATCGTTTAACAAAAAAGCCTGCTCCAGCGCCTATGAGCGCGCCCGCGAGTACATCGAGCGGATAATGCACCCCCACGTAAATCCTGCTGTACGACACCAACGCTGCCCACGGGAAGAAAAACCAACCCACCCATTGGTATTTTTTGCCAATCCACAACCACAACGCCACCGCTAACCCGAAGCTATTGGCCGCGTGCGACGAGGCAAATCCGTACGTACCGCCGCAACCCTCTACCACCAAATGTACCTGATTTTTGAGGTAAGCCACGTAGCAAGGGCGCAGTCGCTCCACCCACGGTTTGAGCAACGACGACGTGGCTTGGTCGGCCAACGCGACGGTGATTATCAATGCCCCGATGATGACTGCCGCGCGGTTTTTGTACTGCCAAATCAGCCACACAATAAGCAAAGCGTACAGCCCTATCCAACTGTTGCGCTGCGTGACCCAATACATGAGCGTATCAGCCCAGGGCGCGTGGAGACCGTTGAGGTACAAAAATAGCTGTGTATCAATTTGTTGGACTTGGTGGAGCATGGCTTAAAATCGCAGTTTCCCTCGCACCTCATTCATTTTCTGAGCCGCAATAGCCCGCGCTTTTTCTTCCCCTTCTTGGAGTTTTTGTTCCAACGCCGCTGGGTTTTGGTGATAATAATAATCAAACAATTCCCGCTCTTTGGCAAAACGAGTTTTCAACGCTTCAAACAACGCCTGCTTGGCGTGTCCGTAGCCGTAGCCCCCCGCCAAATAATTTTGACGCATCGTTTCGACATCGGCAGCAGGCGCAATGAGCGAATATAGTTTGAAAGTAACGTCGTTGGTGGGGTCTTTGGGGGCTTCGAGAGGCGTAGAGTCAGAAATCACTTTTTTGACTACCTTTTGCAACTCTTTCTCGGGTTGAAAAATATCAATGTAGTTGCCGTAAGACTTGCTCATTTTCTGTCCGTCAATGCCTGGAATCACCATGATGCGCTCGTCAATCACGCCCTCTGGCACCACAAACGTCTCACCGTAAGCTCGATTGAAGGCTTCGGCCATGTCGCGGGTCATTTCCAGGTGTTGCTTTTGGTCTTTGCCCACGGGTACGTAGTGCGCGTCGTACAAGATGATGTCGGCGGCCATCAAAACAGGATACGTAAAAAGACCCGCATTGACATCGGCCAAACGGTCAGATTTGTCTTTGAACGAGTGGGCATTGGCCAGCATCGGATAAGGCGTGAGGCACGACAAGTACCACGTCAGTTCGGTATGATACGCCGCCACTTGCGACTGCCGATAGAACGTTACGCGGCTCGTATCAAGCCCACAGGCCAACCACGCCGCTGCCACCGCGCGGGTATTTTCTTGCAGTACGGCGGGGTCTTTGATGGTAGTAAGTGAGTGTAAATCAGCGATAAACAAAAAAGACTCGTTGCCTGATTGGGCCGACATTTGGATAGCGGGCAGAATTGCTCCCAAAATATTGCCGAGGTGTGGTTTGCCGCTACTCTGAATACCTGTGAGGATGCGTGACATAATTAATGAGTGAATGAGTGATTGAGTGATTGAGTGATTGGTGTGGCGATTTTGGGGCAAAATTGCTACTTTTAGGCCAAAATACGAAATCAAATGCTTACCAAAGCCACCATTGACTTTTTAAAAGATCTTGCCGCCAACAACCACCGCGAGTGGTTTGATGTCCACCGTAAACGCTACGAAACCGCCAAAAAAGACCTCGAAGGACTGGTTCAAACCCTGCTTACGGGGGTAGGGGAGTTTGAAAACCTACCCAATACAACGGTGAAAGATTGTATTTTTCGCATCAACCGCGACATTCGTTTTTCCAAAGACAAATCGCCCTATAAGCAGTGGCTCAGTGCGGCGATTGGCCCGGGCGGGCGACATTCGGGGCGTATTGATTATTATTTGCACATCCAACCGCAGGGCGAATCTTTTTTGGGCGCAGGAATGTGGAATCCCACGCCCAAGCACTTGGCGAAGTTTCGGCAAGAAATAGATTTCAATCCGCAGTCGCTCAAAGGCATCATCGAAGAGGCAGATTTTCGAGCGTTTTTCGCCGATATTTGGGGCGAAAGCCTCAGTCGTGCGCCCAAAGGCTACGCCGAAGACCACCCCGAAGCCGCGTTGTTGAAGCGCAAGCAGTTGTTTTTTATGCACAAATTCCCCGACGATGAACTAATCCAACCCGATTTTGCCCCAAAAATTATCCACGGCTGCCGACTCCTCAAACCCTACTGCGACTACCTCAACTACTTGTTTTTTGACGAAGAAGAAGAGGTTTTTGAACTGTAAGAACAGTGCTTTGAAAGTTCTATTTTTTGAACCGCTAAGGCGCGAAGACGCAAAATTTTTGAATTCCTTCTTAGTGTCCTTGCGTCTTGGCGGTAAAATTTAAAATAGAATAAAACTTGTGCAAATATGATAAATCATTCATTAATGGAATCTTAATAATTTTTAAAAACATAGCAAACCCTTGATATTCATGAACTTAGACCTCAAACCCCTGACCAGCATCGTCATTTTTTGCATGATTACCCTCACCACCGCCACTGCCCAATCACCCCACCAAATCGCCCTCGACAAAGCCGCTGCGGCGGGTTTTAGTGGCGTAACACTTGTTGCTCAAAACGGTAAAATCACGTTTGAAGCGTCCACGGGTAAGCGTCGTTTTGAAACGGGCGAAGCGTTACAAAAAACCGATATTTTCGAGTTGGCATCGGTCAGTAAGCAGTTTACGGCCATGATTGTGATGATGCTCCAAGAGCGAGGAAAACTCCAATACGACGACCCCATCAGCCAATACGTCCAAGTGCCTTATCCCAACATCACGATTCGTCATTTGCTCACGCACACCAGCGGACTGCCTGACTATCAAGATATTATGGATAAACATTGGGATAAAACCAAAGTGGCCGACAACCCCGCTATCATTCAGTACCTCAACCGCTACGCCCCGCCCGCGCTTTTTGCCCCCAACGAAAAATACGAATACAGCAACACAGGCTACGTACTGTTGGCGAGCATCGCCGAAAAAGCATCGGGGCGTGATTTTATCGAACTCTGTCGGGAGTGGATATTCCGTCCGCTCCAAATGACCGACACCGACATCCGCACGTTGGAAGCCAAAGCACAAGTCAAAAATTTTGCGGCAGGACATCTCAAAAACGAACAAGGACAGTACATCAACGCCAACAAATTTCACGCTTCTGACTACACCGTTTGGCTCGGCAATCGCAAGGGCCCAGGGCGCATCAGCAGCACGGCGCAGGACTTGTTGAAGTGGGACCAAGCTCTTTACACGCAGCGGTTGGTCAGTGCCAAAACGTTGGAACAAGCTTTCTCGCCCCACAAACTCAACAACGGTACGGTTTCCAACTACGGTTTTGGGTGGGATATTCAAAAAGATGCCAACGGCGGGCGTGTGGTATCGCACACGGGCGATAACCCCGGCTACAAGACCATCATCGTTCGGCTTCTCGACCAACAAAAAACGGTCATCGTCCTCAACAACAACGCTCACGAAACCATGGACTCCCTCATCGCCGATTTGGTGAAGTAGCTCTGTATTTATACCTTTGTTAAATAACCATAGAACACGGATGGAACAGATTAAACAGATTTAAACGGATAATCCGTTCTAACCCGTGTTCTACCTCATTGACCCCAATCCCGAAAAATCAATGGTTTATCGCTTCAACAAAGACAATGCCGCTCGCCGCCCGGGAGCGACCACCGTGGGAGATGCCATCGGGCAGTTGCTCGACCGGTATCAGCTACGCACGCAGTTTGACGAGTCTTCGGTGAAGGTTTTTTGGGAGAAGTTGGTCGGGCCACAGATTGCTTCGCGCACGTCGCACCTGTACGTCAAAGACAAAGTATTGTTTCTTCAATTGGACTCCGCGCCTTTGACCAACGAGCTGGTAATAGCCAAACGCAAACTCATCGAATCGCTCAACCGCGAGTTTGGCTATGAATTGATTACTGATATTGTGTTTGTGTGAAAATGCGCGTAATCGTAAAAATCTCCAATCCTATGATTGTTGCGTTCTTGCTAAGTACTTCAAGGCTTTTTTTGGGAATAAATTTATCAATATAGGGGAAAATCCATCGCCTTTAGGCTTCATACTTCTTACGGAAATAGCCAAAAGAGGTCACAATCAGTACGACATACAACACGGCCAGCACGTAGCCAGCATAGATAAAAAAATCTAAAAAGCTGATGTCGGGCTGGCCGAAGTTTTTGTAGAGTAATACGGCCACCGTCCCCAAATAGCCCCACCAGTCGGCCAGCGTCACCACAAAACTCACCGTACTGACGTACTTAAAAGCCGCCACAAACCGCTCAAAATAGAGGCCGTTGCAAGGCACATACGCCAAGTACAGCCCCACGCCCGTGAGCGTAAACCACACCCCCGCCGAGAGCAATCCCTGCTGAAACAGCCACGTACTCACGCCCACCGTCAAGCCGCCCAAAATCAAGAGGCCATTGATGACATAAAACGCCCGCCAGTTGTCTTTGACCCACCGCAGGGTAGCCATTAGTAGCAAAATCACCACCGACACGGTGGTTTCACTTTGTGTAAAAATCAGCGGGTCATTGACCCCCGCTGCTTGGAGGATTTCGGGGGCGAAGTTGTCGCGGAAGTCGCGGAAAGCCGTCAGAAACACATACGCGACGATAAACAAAACCAAACCCACCGAAAACGTTTGGATAAATCGTCCACGGTCGGCGGCGTTCATGGAGGTTCGTTCGGTGCGCTCGGCTTTGTCAGACTCGGTTGGGGGGGGCAATTTCGCTAACGCCCACACCGACAACAGTAACGGTAACGTAAACAGCAGTCCCGTCACGAAGGGCATCCAAAACTCCGTAATGCCGTTGTTGAGTAGGGTTTTACCGACGGTTTTGACAAAACCCGACGCAAAAATAAACGAGGCTGTGAGCCCCGCCACGAGCGCGTCGGTCTGACGGCGGCCTTCCAAAAAACTCAACACCGTGCCATAGACCATGCCCAGCGGCAGACCGTTGAGAAACAGAAAGGGGATGTTGTAAGGCGCAGGCACAACCGCAAATCCCAACAAGGCCAATTCTGCCATGCCCACAAAACCCAATAGGTAAACCACCCGTTGCGAAGCGCGCATTTCTGACACAACCTTGATGCCGATGAGTTTGGAAACGGCGTAGCCAAAGACTTGAAACGTAATCAACCAGATTTTGTAGTTGACACCCCAAAACGCCATGCCGTCAAAAGTAGCGGCGGTGATGGCGCGCCTAAACGCATACATACAAGCGTAGGTGCAGAACGCGGCCAACGCGCCCCAAAGCATGAGGCGAAATTCAGAGGTTTTGGGGGTAGGGTACATACAAGGAGTGTGGGGCTAAGGAGGCTTATTTTGACACAAAAATAGAAGAAATTCTGGTGGTGCGTGGCTCGGCTACCTGCTTCCTTTGGTAGGGTTTTCGACCCATTTTTCATCATTCCGATAAAAATTGCCGTTAATCACTTTTCCACAGGCTTTCCGAAGAAAACGCGACGGGCTTATCGGCAAAAAGGACTTTGGTTTGCGCCCAAGTAGATTGAAACAACGCCGACGCGCGGTAGGCTTCGAGGGCGTCGGCGTGGGTCCACAGGCTGTACGTCATCAGCACGTTGGGCGTGTCGGTATCGCGGAGGAGTTGGAGCTGCTGACAGCCCGCCACGGCACGAATTTTGTGTTTGGAGGCTTCAAAAATCGCCAAGAAATCGGCCACTTTATCGGGCTGAAAAGTCATACGGACTATTCTGATGAGCATGGTGTTGGGGGTTATTTGCCACGATAATTGGCCTTGCGTTTTTGGAGAAAAGCCATAATGCCCTCGCCCGCGTCGAAAGTCTTGGCCAACACATCCTGCCCTTCGGCTTCGAGTTCGAGCATCTGCGACAGGTCGGCATTGAGCGACTGGTTCAGCACTTGTTTCATCGCACCAATCGCCGCCGTGGGGGCGTTGCGGTAGTATTCTACCATTTCAGCCACTGAGAGGTCGAGGTCGGCAGCGGGTATAGCTTTGTGAATTAGTCCTATCTGCGCGGCTTCGGGGGCATAGACTTTGCGACCCGTACTGGCGATTTCAAAGGCACGTTGAGTGCCTATCAATCGCGGCAAGAAAAACGTCGAGCCTGCGTCGGGCATGAGACCAATGTTGATGAAAATTTGGCACAAGTAGGCCGTATCTGCCGCGATGACCATGTCGCAAGCCAACGCCAACGAACAACCTGCCCCCGCTGCCAAGCCATTCAGACGACATAAAACGGGTTTGGGGAGATTGCGAATCGCTAAAATAGCAGGATTGTAATATTGGCGGAGCGATGTACCCAAACTCATGCCACTCGTCATGCCCGATTTGAGGTCGGCCCCCGAGCAGAAGGCTTTGTCACCGGTGGCGGTCAAAACCACCACCCGTACCGAGTTGTCTGCGCCTGCTTCGTCTATGGCTTGTTTGATTTCTTGGAGGAGTGCCGAACTGAGGGCGTGATAGACCTGTGGGCGGTTGAGCGTAATCGTCACCACGCCGTCGTGGGTTTCGTAGGTTAGGTTTTCGTACATGTATGTTTTTGTTTGTTGTTGATGGTCACACATCTGCCCTTCCGAGGAGGGGATTAATTTCTCCGCTATTAAATAAACAGCCACACAGTCAGCACATTGATGAATATGCCTACCCCCAAGCCCGCCGCTACCTGCGCGGGGGTGTGGGCGTTGAGGCGGAGGCGCGCACTCGACACGGCACCCGCTATCAGCACAACGACAGCCAACGGTACGAGCAGTTGGAGTTGGGTAAATTTGACCGCTACGGCACCTATTGCGCCCAAAAAACCGCCGACGCCGATGGCGTGCGCGCTGATTTTCCACCAGTAGCTAATCACCCCAGCCAACAGCACCGAAAAAGAAATACTTGCTAAAAATACCCCAATCGAAGGTACGACGTCAGACAACGGGGATAACCGATACCGAAAAAAATACGCCATGAATCCGTACACCAATGCCGTGACCAAATAGGGTAAACGACGCTCAGGCAGTGATTCTAAATGCAGGCTACTCACGTAGCCCGCGCGGTACATATAATAAACCGTGAGCGCGGGAAGCGTAAACGTAGTAATGGCCACAAAACCCAATAAAGTGAGGCGTGTCGTGAAGCCAAGCACGTCTGTGCCTACGATAGACGGGGCCAAAAAGAACAGTGTTCCCAACAAAAACGTGGGCATCAGGAGTGGGTGGAAAACAACAGAAATCAGAAGGGATAAACGCTTGTTCAAAGGGATGGAATGTTGATGTTTGTAAGTGTGACAACGGAATCGGTCGCAACTTAGTTTATCCAACCCAAAAATCAAAGTTGTTTGCGCAAGCGCGCTACGGGAATATTGAGCTGTTCGCGGTATTTGGCCACGGTACGGCGGGCGATGTTGTAGCCCCGGTCGTTGAGTATTTTTTCGAGTTTATCGTCCGATAGCGGGCTGCCTTTTGGCTCATTGTCAATCAATTCCTTCAAAATAGATTTTACCTCACGGCTGCTGGCATCTTCGCCAAACTCGGTAGAAATACCCTCCGAGAAGAAGTATTTGAGGGGATAAAGACCAAATTCGGTCTGAACGGCTTTGCTGTTGGCCACGCGCGAGACCGTCGAAACATCCATGGCGATTTTATTAGCAATATCTTTCAAAATCATCGGTTTCAGCAATGCCTCGTCGCCATCCATAAAAAACTCGCTTTGGTAGGTCACAATCGCCTCCATTGTACGTTGAAGGGTGTTTTGACGCTGTTTGATGGCATCAATAAACCACTTGGCGGCGTCCAGTTTTTGTTTCACAAACGTCACCGTTTCGCGGATGTGGCGGTTGCTTTTATCGCTTTTGTCGTAGGTGTCGAGCATATCGGCAAACGACCGACTGATGCGCAGTTCAGGCGCGTTTTTGGCGTTGAGGTGTACTTCGAGTTTGTTGTTGTTGTTGATAACAATAAAATCAGGCAACAGGTAATGCGCCAATCCGTCTTCGCCTTCTACCGAGCCGGGTTTGGGGTTGAGTTTCGTGATAAGGGTGATGATGCGCTTCATGACTTCATCGTTGATACCGAGGCGGCGCTGGATTTTGTCGTAGTGTTTTTTGGAAAACTCCTCAAAATAATCTTCAATGACTTTGATAGCATACGTCACGTCACCATCAGTGGGGTCTTTACGGTCCAACTGCAACAGCAAACATTCTTGCAGGTTGCGCGCACCGATACCCGCAGGGTCGAAGCTGTGAATTTTTTTGAGTACTGTCTCTACCTCTTCGGTGGTGGTGTAGAAGTTTTGAGAAAAAGCCAAATCATTGACAATAGATTGCAGCGGGCGACGGATGTAGCCGTCGTTTTCGATGCTTCCGAGGAGTTGAGCACCGATGACGTTTTCGCGTTCGCTGAGGCGCAAGTACCCAAACTGCTGTTCCAAAGCGTCGAAAAGCGTCATTCGATTGGCAATGGGTACTTCGCGTTCTTCGTCTTGATAACCCCCGTCGCTGTGCATTTTGTAGCCCGTATAGTCGTCTTGGTTGAGGTAATCCTCAATGCTTATTTCTTCGCGTTGGGAGTAGTCGTCTTCATAGTCATCGTCATCTTCGTACAACTCATCTTTTACGTTAAGTTCGTCTTCCAAGCCCTCTTCCAACGCTGGATTGATTTCCAACTCCTCCTCAATACGACTTTCCAATTCCACGGCGGGAATTTGCAATAATTTGATAAATTGAATTTGTTGAGGCGACAGCTTTTGCTGTAAGCTTTGGTTTAGGCTTAACTTCTGCATAACTCAAAGGGTTATAAAAAATGCTTCATGCTTTAGGTCAGTATTGACAAATCGGTCCACAGTTATTCCTTTCATCAATTGTCGTGCCAAAATCAGTATTTTTTTTTAATATTTTCAAAAAAAAACCTTATCCGACATGTCATCTGCACATCTTTTGGACTCGTAGCATGGTGTAAAGTCACAAAAAAACCCCATAAAGGGGCATCAAAAATAAATGAATATTTTGAAAAAATAATTTTGGTTCTTGTAAGATTTACACGAGAGATTAATTTTTTGATATTGAAATAAGTAGTTGAGCAGAAGTTTTCGGGTTTTACTATTTTTGGGAATAAGACCAAAGAAATAGATCAAATTGGGTTGAGAAAAGGTAAATTTATTGGAGGCGACACACCGTGATAAAGTAAGTTTCAATCTTTACCCTAACGGTGTTCGTGCTTGTTTATCGGAAGCAGCCTATATTTTTTGCCAGCACAAAGATCTACTCCACTTTCACCTTCCCTCCCCCCGAATAACTGCGATAATCGGCTGAATACATGGCATCGGCACTCACGGGGCCGAGCGTAAACGTACCCCGCGAAATGACCCGCACCATGTAGTAAAATGTCTTTTCGGTGTCGTTGGCGGTGGTGTAGTAGTTGATGCGGTCGTCGCGGATATCGAAGTGGTCGGGGGTAGTTACGTTCTTGATCCACGGCATATCGCGTGGCTCGGTGAGACGGGGGTTTTCTACCTCAAAAGCCGCTGGCAGTAAGTCCGTTACGACTACATTTTCCACGGGAGCGCCTGACGTACTGCTCAATGTGATTTTGACCACGACCAAGTCATTTTGCTTAAAAGTGTTGATAACCTGCCCGTTGCGGTTCAAAAACTGCTTCCGCACGCGCAGATTTACATCTTCTTCTACGTAGCTGCCTGTGGCTCTCAGCCCTTCGGATTGGGCAAACCAGTAGAGGGCGCCTTTGCCAGATGCAGCCCCCAACCCCCGGAGGGGGCTATTGGTGCTGATGACTAAATCTTTACCGTCGAATTGGTAGCTTTTGCCGCTTACTGTCATTTTGGCTGTGACGTTGTTGTTGGCATTTTTCTTGGCCAATTTGCCCAACGCCAAAAACGAAAACGATGCTTCTTGGGTGTTGAGATAACTTGTGCTGCTCAGGGCTTGCGACAACTGCCGCGCCAAGGCTGGAATCTGTAAATTGTCAGGGTCTGATTCGAGGAGGGTGTTGAGGGTCAATGCCAAATTCCTAATGGGCGAAGCCCCCAAACCCCCGAAGGGGGCTTTTCTATTAAAATCAGTAGGGTTAAAGCCCCCTTCGGGGGTTTGGGGGCTTGTTTGGGGGCTGGTTTGACGGCTTGCCGCTGCCAACAAATACCGACTGTCAGGCGTGAGGGTGTTGAGGTTTTGTTTGTAATAATTCATACTCGCGCGATTGGCTTTGCCGTTGAGTGCCAACACGTACAAGGCGTAAATACTGGTGCGACTCGCCACCGTCTGCTGCACATAGCCCGACTCGGCAAAAACATACTCATTTTCGGTTTTGGGGGTGCTGCTGTAGGTCGTCAAGTAGTCCAACATTCGCCCTAAAACAGCTTCACTTACCTCATAACCAGCGCGTTTGGCTTCGTGCAAGAAGTGGGCGGCGTAGGCCGTCCCCCAGGGAGATTCTTCGGTGGCGGCAGGCCAATAGCTCACGCTGCCGTTGGGCAACTGCATACTTTCTACTTTTTGGATGGCCGCTTGCACGTTGAAAGTAGGGTTAAAATCACTCTCACCTGTTTTGACAAGGTAGGTTTTGGGCGCGAGGGTTTTGGCCAAATCAGCAAAATAAATTTGAGGGAAGGCTTTGGAAATCGTTTGCTCGATACAGCCATGCGGGTAGCCCAACAGATAATCCAACGCTTTGGCGTACTGCACCATCGGCGAGCGGCTCACAAGCAGTTTGCTGCTCACCGTACTTGGAATGTAGTTGGCCGATGTCAAGTCTATCGTCCCCGTACTGCCACCCGCTATCACGCCCGACTGAGAGGTTTTCAACAACGACGACGCAGGGCGGACGGTGAGTTCTACTTTCTCCGTAAATTTCTCCTTGCCGTTATTGACCGTCACCGTCACCGTGCCGTTGCCCATTGCTTGCGCGGCTTTGATGGTAAAATACGCACGGCTTTCTTTTTCAGGAGCAATAGAAAAGTTTTGAGTTTTGAGTGCAGAGTTTTGAGTTAATTTTCCATTTACCGAAATAGAAACACTCACATTGGCTGCTTTTTTCTCGGTATTGCTCACATTGACGGGTACAATCACCTCATCATCAGGGCTAAGGAAGCGGGGTAGGGCAGTTGAAATCACAATTGGGTCGGCTACTTTCATGTTTTTGTTGTTGGACCCAAACGCATTGTCTTTGTAGGCCACAGCCATGATGCGGAGGTCGCCGCTAAACTGCGGAATATCCACCTCAAACTCGGCTTCACCATCTATACCCGCATCCAATTGCCCCGACCAATAAGCTACCAAATTGACGCGCCCATTGGAAAGCGGATTGATGCGTTTTTCTAAATCATAACCATCGCCACCCACACTGCTTGCCGAGGCCAATGATAGTTCTGGAAACAAGAACGGATACAAATCGTGGCTATTGACTTCCAATGCGCGTTTTTGGTAGAAAAAGCCATGAATATCAGGTGTTTTGAAATTCTTGATTTGCAAAATTCCTTCATCTACTATCGCCACTGTCACCTGTGCATTGCGGGCGGTTTTGACCCGAATCGTTTGTTTGGTTTTGGAGCGCGATTTTTCCACGGCCACTATTTCCACGGGGATTTTGGTGTCGGCGTCTTCTACCGCCACCGACGCATAGCCGTGGGCGACCGTCAGAGGCAAGTTGGAGTTGTCCAAAGGCCGTATCAAAGTAGCCGCTACATAGACATTGGGCAAATGCTCACTCCCGAGCGACAGCGTCATTTCGGCGGCTTTGTTGTCGGTGTCCAAATAGCGGTGTTCTAAGATTTTATTGCGTTCTATTGTCACCAATAGTTTTCCATCAAAAGGACATTTAAACAAGATTTTTTTGGACGTACCCACCTCATTTTTACCACTTTCCACGTCAATCAACACTTGGCCTTCGTTGCTCACTTCAAACGACGAGGCTGTGGTATTGCCCCAACCATAAGCGTAAAAACTCAGCCGTGAATAGCCCATACCTGTTGAGGCAGGTGTCCCCACCGCCCTCCTTACCCGTATCTCATACTCGCCCGACACCGTTGGCACGTAGCGCACTTCGGCTTTGCCACCGTTGAATTTCACGGTGTTGCTATACACTACTTTTTCTTTTTTGCGCGAAACGTAACGCAGTTGATCATTGGATTTTTCCACCACCGTCTGATAATCCATCCGCACTACTTCTATTTGGGCAGAGGCGTTGGCAGGTTTGGCGTTTTGGTCCACTGCCACCAAGCCAATCGGCACGGGCGCGTTGAGCCCCACGTAATAATCATTGAGTTTGACCCCATAAAACACCTCTTGCGTATAAAGATTGAAACGTTTGAGGCGATTGACGGGGCGGCCTGTTTCGTCAAAAACCGTCACGTAAATTTTGCCTTCCAACACGCCCATGTCTTGCAGGTTATTGTCGGTCGGGAAGACTTCTTGGGCGAGGCCGTTGTCGTTGGTAACACCCTGACGGACTGCGTTTTCTATCTTGGTGTCGTTGGGAATGTCAAAAATATAATCTTTG
>JALOLW010000331.1 GCA_025455795.1 Spirosomataceae bacterium | reverse complement strand
ACGGCGAAAGGGGCAAAAACGGCGTGGTTTTGATTAAGACAAAGGAATCCGCATTGATGAAAAGGCTAAAAAACAGCAGCAATATTACGGCTTCCCAAAATGGCGTTTCCGACGATGATTCTGTCTATAACGTAGTAGAACAATCCCCAAACGACAAAGGCGGCATGAAAGCTTTATACAAATTTTTTAAGGATAACATGGTCTATCAACATGGTCTATCCCGAAGCGGCCAAAGAAAAGAAGATTGAGGGCAAAGTTTTTCTAACGTTTGTGGTCAGAAAAGACGGAACATTGGCCGATATTCAAATTCTCAAAGGATTGGGCTATGGTTGTGATGCCGAATCAGTAAAACTTTTGGCTAAATCAGGTACTTGGAAACCCGCGATGCACAAAGGGAAAGTGGTCAATTGTCGCTTTAATGTTCCTATCCCGTTTGAGTTAAACCCAAAATAATCTTCCTTTTACAGCCATTTATACCCCCGTAAGCGTTCAGAACGCTTGCGGGGTACTTCCAAAAATTTGACTTCCCTGCAACCTTTCGTTACTTTTGGGTGAACAAAATCATGCTTGCCCAACATGAAACCTTTCTGCCCTCAAAAACACCTCGCGTTCTCGCGCCTTCGCGGTTTTAAAATAGCCCTCTTCTTTGTTTTTCTATCTTCGGCAGTTGCCCAAGCGCAGCAGCCCAAGCAAGCACAATGGTCGAAACTCTACATTCAACCCGACAAGCGGTACATCACGCGGGGGGACGGCAAACCGTTTTTTTGGTTGGGCGATACCGCTTGGGAACTGCTCCACCGCCTCAACCGTGAAGAGACTGATTACTACCTCAAAAATCGGGCAGATAAAGGGTTTACGGTCATTCAAACGGTGATTTTAGCAGAGCTGGACGGCTTGACCCAACCCAATCAATACGGCCAACTTCCCCTTCAAAACAACGACCCCACCCAACCCAACGAAGTCTATTTTCAGCACGTGGATTATGTGGTCAATAAAGCCAACGCACTGGGACTTATGGTAGGACTATTGCCTACTTGGGGCGATAAATTCAACAAAAAATGGGGCAAAGGTCCCGAAATTTTCACGCCCGAAAACGCCAAAGTCTATGGCGAGTACGTGGGCAAACGCTACAAAGGGAAAGGGGTGGTGTGGATTTTGGGCGGAGACCGCAACCCCGAAACCGAAAAACATTTTGGCATTGTCAACGCCCTTGCCGAGGGCATCCGCACGGGCAACGGCAATACCCAACTGATGACTTATCACCCGATGGGACCTGGCAATTCGGCGGCTTTTTTTCACAAAGAACCCTGGCTCAGTCTGAACATGGTGCAGTCGGGACACGCCGCCAAAGACCTCAAAAACTACATTGACCAACGCCAAAACTACGCGCTTTTTCCAGTCAAACCTACGCTCGACGGTGAGCCGCGCTACGAAGACATTCCCGTGAATTTCAAAGCCGAAAACGACTATTTCACGTCGCACGACGTGCGGCAGGCAGCTTGGTGGGCGGTGCTGTCGGGCGCGTGTGGACACACTTACGGTAACAACAACGTTTGGCAGCTATTTGACCCTACCAAAAATCCCCCCATCATTGCCGCACGGACGCACTGGCGCCGCGCCCTCGACCAAGAAGGGGCCGCTCAAATGGGCATCATGCGAAAGTTTTTAGAAACGCTGCCGTGGCACACCCTCGTGTCTGACCCCAAGCTCATCACCAACGACAACCCGCCCGACGGCGGCTATCAGGTGGCTGCGTTGAGCGAAGCAAAGGACCTGTTGCTGGCCTACACCCCCAAAGGAAAAACGCTAAAAATTGACCTTACCAAGCTGACCCACAGCGCATTGATCGCGTCGTGGTTCAACCCACGCGATGGAATCAAACTCAAAATCGGTGACTTTTCCAACAACGCCATTCAAGAATTTAAATCGCCTCTCCCCTGCCCTACTTGCGACTGGGTGCTGGTGGTGGAGAAATCAATCCCCGTACTTGCCAAGTGATATTTTTGGGGGAAATCAGAACAAATTTTAGCGTTAGTTCGTTTTCGGAGTATGAAGCAAACACTCCAACGATATTTCACCGTTTTGATGGCTATGCTCGTGCTTGTGGCAAGCACAGGGTTTGGCGTGGTGGAGCATCGTTGTATCATGCGGGGTAAGTCGCTGCACTTGGCGGCATTTGAAAAGAAAGATTGCCACGGTTGCCACGAAAAACACGCCAAAACCCCGCTTTCAAACCAAACTTCGGTTCAGAAAAAATCTTGTTGCGACGACCAACAGCGTTATCAACACGTAGAAACGTCGTCTTCGGTGACACAGTACGTTGCCAAATTTATCAAAGCGACTGCTGATGCGGTATTTCATGTAGCCGTTGCCACTTTCAAAACCTTGACTCGGGCATTGGTTGATGCTTTTTCGCCTTCTGCCAGCACTTCTTCCTTGTCTTCTCTTCTCCACGGGCGCAGTCTGCTTACGTGGATTCAGTCTTTTTTGATTTAGACTTCTTTCAAGCCCTAAACAACAGGCTTACCATCAAGCATTTTCCAAAATAAATTGGGGGTCAATGTTGAGTTTTTGGTACAAGCGTTTGGCCAAATCCATGTTCACTTTGCGCTTGCCATTCATGATTTCCGAGAGGCGAGTGGGCGTGATTTCGAGCAAAGCCGCCAAATCTTGCTGTTTGTATTTGAGTTCAAACATTTTGAGATTGAGCATATCAGTCAAGCTGTCGGGTTTGCGCGTGAGTGGCATCAATTGGAGTACGTGGTCTTCGTAGGATTCGGCAGCGAGAGATAATGTTTGCAAATCGTTTACTTCATCGGGAGTAAGGCTTTTAAACCCTCCGCTGTGCGTCACTTTTTGAAGATAAACTTCAATCTTAGACATTACAGTTTGATATTCACTTTCCGTCGTAATTGTCATATTTTCCATTGTTTTTAGATAGTAGTTGCATCAATCTTATCATATTCGGCATGTGTACCTATGAAGCGAATGAAAATAGTTCGAATATCAAAAAAAATCATGGCAACGAGTCTATATTTGTTTCCTTTGATATTGAACACAAAACGTTCGTTTCCAACATAATCCACTGAATTAAAGACATTTTTGATGTCAGCTAAAGTTTTCCATTCAGCATTTTCAGCAATATCGTACCATTTGTTTAACGCATCGCAAGCATCTGAATGAGAACGACAAAAGGTATTAATTCTGGTTTTTGTTATAATAACCATAATCACAATTTTCAAACACAAAATTACATTTTTTCTGAATAATATTACCAAAACCAAAATGAAAAAACCATTCATCTCCGCCTTACTCATTATCCATTTCATACTTTACATCATAGCCCCCTTTGGGGGTTTGGGGGCTGCTTTTGCCCAACTCAGCACGCCACCGCCCAGTCCTGACGCCGAATGGAAACAACGACTCGGCTTTACCTACGTAAGCGTAGTGTATGAACGCCCCATCATGCGTGGACGCGAGATTTTCGGTAAACTCGTTCCCTGGGGCGAAGTGTGGCGCACAGGTGCAGGCGACTGCTCTACCATCAAATTTAGTGAAGATGTGGAGTTTGGCGGACAGCGCGTCAAGCAGGGTAAATACGCCCTTTTCACAATCCCAACGCCTACCGAGTGGACCATCATCTTGAATGCCGACACCGCCCAACACGGTGCGTTCAACTACGATGCAAAAAAAGACATCCTTCGCATCAAAATCAAACCCGAAGCTATCGGCCAGTCGCAAGAGTCGTTTACCATCGAACTGACTGATATAAAGCAAGATTACACGGGCAATCTGGCCTTGACTTGGGATAAAACGACTGTCAAAATTCCGCTTAAAAGCTACGCCGACGAGCGCATCATGGCCGACATTCAGGAGAAGATTTTTGTGAAGAAAACTGAAAACGCCAATCTGTTTTACAACGCTTCGATTTATTATATGAACACCAACCGCGACTTAAAACAGGCGTTGGCATGGTCGCAAAAAGCCGAAGCAATGGACAAGGAGAATTTTTATTACGTCAATCAGTCCACTAAGATTTTGGAAAGACTGAAAGACTATCCTGCGGCCCTCGAATCGGCCAAACGTGCCGTAGAATTGGGTAACAAAAAAGGCATGAAAAACACCGCCGCCGCTTGGCAAAAGAAAGCTGAAGAATGGGAAAAAATGGGAACGATTAAATAAAATTAGCCAAAAAAATGACACACACGTATCAATTATCGGGTTTGACTTGCGATGGCTGCACCGCCAAAGTAACGTATCTTTTGTCACAAGTAGCTGACATTGAGTTGGTGGAAATCAACGCTGACCGCAACGAAGCTACGATTCAAATGAAGAAGCATATCGGTACGGCTGACCTGAAAGCAGCGTTGGCGGCTTATCCCAAGTACCAGATTGACGAAGTGGTAAGCCAAGCCGCGGCACGCGCAACTTTCAAAACATCAGAAGCCGACCAAACCACCTCTTGGCTCAAAACCTACAAACCCATCCTGTTGATTTTTGGGTACATCACAGGCGTAACACTCCTCACGGCTGACAACTTGATGGATGGTATTCGGTACTTTATGGCAGGTTTTTTCTTGGTGTTTTCTTTTTTCAAACTGCTCAATATCAGCGCCTTTGCCGATAGTTACGCCATGTACGACATTGTGGCGAAGCGATTCAGTGCGTGGGGCTTTATTTATCCTTTTGTCGAGCTGGCGTTTGGAGTGGCGGCTCTTGTCAATTTCCAACCCGTCGTGACCAACTGGCTGATGCTCGTAGTGATGACGGTGAGTTTGGTAGGCGTGCTGGAGAGTGTGTTTAACAAACGCAAGATTCGTTGCGCGTGCTTGGGGACAGTTTTCAACCTGCCCATGTCCACCGTCACCATCGTCGAAGATTCATTGATGATCGTACTATCAGCAGCGATGCTGTGGTTGATGTAAGAAAAATTAAAATTTTACAACATGACTATTATAAACAAATACGTCTTTATTGACCTCTTGGTTCTTGTTTCATTCTTCATGGTTCAACAGGCGCAAGCACAGCGCGTCAATGGCCACGTCAATGAACAAGTGGGCAAAGAAGAAAAACCGCTCGTGGGGGTCAATATC
>JALOLW010000330.1 GCA_025455795.1 Spirosomataceae bacterium | reverse complement strand
TTTGTCCTTCTTTGATGAAATATTCCCCTTTTTTTAGAACCTTTGGTTTGAATAATTCCGAAAACTCATCCACATTTTCGGTTGGGAGTGATGTTAAGTTGTTGAAGAATGTTTTTAGGTCAGTCATTGTTGTTCAGAACTATAAAAACGGACATTACTGCAACAGCAGTTTCTGCGTCACATTACCACAACGCACGAGGTACAATCCCTTTGCCCAGTTTTCTACGGAGAGTGTCACCGAAGGCTGAAAGGCCGTTTCAAACACGCGCTGCCCCGTGAGGTTATGAATCAAAATCGGGGCTTCGCTCATCCCTTCTGCCTTGATACGGACGGTATGAGTGGCGGGATTTGGGGCAACAGTCAGTGCCACAACTACTTCATTTTCAACACTTGTAATGACAGGCGGCGGCGTAGGATTGCCTGGGTCGCCCGTGCCACTGACCTGATACACATATACGTCATGCTCGGCTCCTGCGGGGGCGTAGGTGATGCTTTTGGCGGTGTTGTTGGCCGCAAATTCTACGTAATACCGCACCCACGCACCCATGTTTTGTTTGGGTATTTGCGCCGCATAAACGCCGTCGTTGGCTGCGCCGTCGTCGTGCTTACCGTCGTCAAAAAGCTCGGTTTTGGTAAAACGACCGTAGTAGCCGGTGCCGTAGTAAAGTGTGGCACGCGACACGCCCGTAGCCGAAGCGGCTTTGGTTCGGACCGTCACGGCTTGGTCGGCGGTGGGGTTTTGCCATTTTGTATTGCCCACATAATGCGCCGTTTCGCTGAGAGTAGGCCCTGCTTCTTTGACTTCGGCGTGGTTGAGCAGAAAGTTTCTGCGGTTGGTGATAAACGTTTTGAGGCGCGGAATCTCCGCCTGAAATTGTGCGTAAGTGCTAAGTTTTTTGGGGTCCTTTTGCACCAAACTATCCACAAAAGCCGCGTACTTGTCTATGAGTGGAAAAGCGGTTTTTTCGTCAAAAGTTTCGTTGATAAGCGTGCGTAAATGCGCCAAATACCGCTGTCGTACAGTTGGGGCGGCCAAAAGGCGATTGAGAATGGGGAAATTGACTCTTGTTTCGTTGAAAAATGGACTCCAAGTGGCCAAGTTCGCGCTCATGACGCTGTTACCGTCATAATCCATCGTCATAAAACGGCCTGTTTCGGCATCTTGATAGAGGTAATAATCCATGCCGCCTTTGTTGATGTAGCTGTCATCGTCCGAAAACAGGATTTCGCTGGCGATGTGCCAAAGGGTACGGTCTATGTCCAAATACTGCGATACGGCCTCTTCCAACATCGGGATTTCGGTCTTGTTCAACAACTTACACACTGTTGGCAAGTCTTTCCACGGGAGTTTTTGGTCGGAGCTTTTGAGGGTGTAGTATTTTTTGTAGGTCGTGGTATCGTCGTCAAAATAGTTGAGAGCCGATGTGCCGTTGCCAAAGCCCCCGCCCATCATGCCGCCGCCTGTGGTGCTCGTGGGTGGTTCGCATCGCCAATTGGAGCCGTCGTTGGTCAAAAACCATTCTTTCAAAAAGTCTTTGTTGAGTTGCTGAACGCTCTGATACACGCCCCAATCTTGCCCGTTGATGTAGAGGTGCAAATAACTCGCTTTGGCCGCAGGCGTATGTCGGCGGATTTGATGATAATAAAACACCTCCCGCATAAACGACGGGTCTTGGTAGGAGTTGTTGAGGTTGAAGGTTTTGTAACCCGCTACTTTTTGGTCGGTTTTGATAAAATCGGTGGAGACATTGAATGATTTTTTGTCGGAGTTGCGCGTGCCTTGATACGACGTTTGGCCTTTGAATCGTACACCTACACTTTCGTATTTGACCCCGTTGACGGTCATGGTAGCGGCCAAGTCGGTCTTGGAAGCGTAGTTGTTGGTGAGCTGGGTCCAGTAGTTGGGCTGTGAAAACTGCAAATTGACCTGCTGCACTTTGGTTTCGTCATAAAACCCCGTGCTAGGCTGCCCGCCGATGTGCAGGATGTGCTTGTCTGCCGACAAATAAAACTCTTTGGGGAAGTTTTGGGCAAAAGACTGTAAATAAATACAGGTTGCCGCACAAAAAGCGATGGTGCTGGTAGAGATGAGGCGTTTCATAGAGGTATCAAGGTTTCATCCTTTCTTACGCAAAAAGCCCTTTGGGTGTGGCATCCTACTGACTTTATTTGTATCACAAGACCCGCCGCATCTGCACCGAAGGAATCCCCTGCACTTCGCGGTATTTGGCTACGGTTCGGCGGGCTACTTGGTAGCCTTGCTCGGCCAGAAGTTCCATGAGTTGCGTATCGTTGAGGGGGTGGTGTTTGTCTTCTTTTTCGACCAATTCCGCCAGTGCTACCTGAATTTGGCGGTTGGATACCTCCTCACCGCTATCGGTGGTGAAGCCTTCGGTAAACAAATCTTTGAGGTGAATGACGCCGAAGGGCGTTTGGGCGTATTTGCTGCTCGTCACGCGCGAGACGGTCGAAATATCCATGCCGATTTGCTCGGCGATGTCCTTCAAAATCATGGGTTTGAGCAGGCGTTCATCGCCCGTGAGGAAATATTCGCGCTGCAACGCCACGATGACGCGCATGGTTTTGAGCATGGTGGCTTCGCGCTGTTGGATAGCGTCAATGAGCCAATTGGCGGTGTTGATTTTATTGTTTACGTAGGTATTGGCCGCGCGCGAGCCACCCAAGTTTTGGGCGTAAGCCTTGTTGATGCGAAGCGGTGGGATGCCGCGAGCGTTGAGAGCCACCTCAATGGTCTCGCCTTCTACCGTCACGATATAGTCGGGTACAATGCTTTCTTTGACCACCAATGCCCCCGAAGGTTGGCCGCCCACGATAGGATGAGGATTGAGGTGGGCAATCGTCGCAAGCACTTCTTTCAACGCCTCTGGACCGAGGCTGTACGTCCGCATGAGTTTGTCGTAGTGGTGGTTGGCGAGTTCTTCAAAGTGATTTTTGACCATTTTTTTGGCGATTTCTACGTTGGGTTTTCGTTCCAACTGCGCCAAAAGACACTCTTGCAGATTGCGCGCGCCCAAGCCCGCAGGTTCCATGTCGCGGAGTATTTCGAGCAGTGTTTGCATTTCTTCTTTTTCGACGTAAAGCCCGCTGGTAAACGAGGCGTCGTCGGCGAGGGATTGGGCAGAAACTTTCAGATAGCCTTCGTCGGTGAGTGAATCCACCAAAAAATCGGCCAAATACTCTTGTCGTTCGTCCAAGTCGAGGAGGTGAAACTGCTCTTTGAGGTCATCGCGCCAGCTTTTGGTTTCTACCAAGGTGGCAGTGTAGGGGGTATCGTCGTCGGTGTAGTTGTTGATGCGCGTGCGATAGTCGGGGGTGTCGTCGTTGCTGAATTCGTCCCAATCCATGTAGTCTTGGGTACGGTCTTGGCTATCAGCGGTTTTGGTGCCAAATTCGTCAAACTCGTCGGCGGTGTCGTCCGTCCCTTCTTCGAGAACGGGATTGTCTTCGAGTTCGTTTTTGATGTATTGTTCCAATTCGAGCGATGTCAATTGCAAAAAGTTGAGCAACTGAATCTGCGCGGGCGAGATTTTGAGGGATTGCTTTTGTGACTGTACTAAACTTAACATTTGGCTGTGTGTATGATTTTTGTGTAAAAATAAACAAAGCCTGCGTGAGAAGTGTTCGGTATCACCAAAAAAACTCAGTGCCTCTGCCCCTCTGTGGTGATAAAAAACACAGAGAAACGGAGGCACTGAGGTATTTTTTCAACTACTAATGCGCTTTTTCTACGGCATGACCGCCAAACTCGTTGCGGAGGGCGGCCACTACTTTGCCCGAAAAAGTATCATCTTGCTGCGAGCGGTAGCGCATGAGCAGCGACAGCGCCATCACGGGCGTAGCCACACCCATGTCGAGGGCGGTTTCGAGGGTCCATTTGCCTTCGCCCGAAGAGTGCATCACGCCCCGAATAGCGTCAAGATTGGGGTCTTTCAAAAACGCATTTTCGGTGAGTTCCATGAGCCAAGACCGCACCACCGAGCCGTGGTTGAACACCCGCGCTACTTGCTGTAAATCAAGGTCATAGTCAGCACGTTGCATCACTTCAAAGCCCTCGGCAATGGCCTGCATCATGCCGTATTCGATACCATTGTGTACCATTTTGACAAAATGCCCCGCACCCGCCGCACCCGCGTACAGGTAGCCGTTTTCGACCGAAATATCCCTAAAAACCGATTCGCAATAATCGAACACGGCCTTGTCGCCGCCTATCATGGTGCAAGCTCCGTGCAAAGCACCCTCCACACCGCCGCTTGTGCCACAGTCCAAAAAATCAATGCTTTTGGATTTGAGGTAGTTGTGTCGTCGTACAGAGTCGTTGAAGTTGGAGTTGCCGCCATCAACCACAATGTCGTGCGGGGATAAGTAAGGCAGAAGGTCTTCGATGCAGTCATCTACAGGCTGCCCTGCGGGTACCATGAGCCAAATTACTTTGCGACCGTGGAGGTGTTGGCACATATCACTGAGACTACTTACACCCTTGATTCCCTCCAATACGATATTGCTCACGTGCGTAGCCACTACGTCAAAAGCTACTACCTCGTAGCCATGACGGTGAAGATTGAGGGCCAGGTTGAAGCCCATTTTACCAAGTCCAACGAATCCTATCTGCATATTGTGTAGTGTGTATCGTGTAGTGTGTATTATGTAGTGCGTATTCAGTATTGCGTGGCAAAGCGTCTGGTGATGAATGTTGCTCCGGCGATGCGTCGTTGAACTCTAGTTCCGGGCTTGCGACAATACGTTCAAGTCCTTTGTGAGGCGTTGTTGTTTTCGTCCCGATTGAGCAGCCGCCGGAAGATGACCTTCTTGTAGGCGATTTCGTTCTGCTGGGCCCGATAGACCACGAAGATGCTGTTGAACTCACTGAGGTTGAA
>JALOLW010000329.1 GCA_025455795.1 Spirosomataceae bacterium | reverse complement strand
ACTACTCAAAATGGTAGATTTGAGGGTTTTGATGGTATCGGTATAATTGGATAGATTTAACATAAAAATGGCATTTTAAATAAACGTTTCAGCAATAACAATATCGGGTTCAATCACTACGGGGAGGTCTTTATCTTCGAGTGGTTCGTCGGTTTCGATCCTGTATTTTTTGGCCAATGCCAACAGCAAAACATCGGCTTGGGCCATGGTGATTTCTCTTTTCGAGATTTTGGTGTTTAGTTTCTTCATTTCGTTGGGCAGCGGCGTATGCTCGCCTCTCTCGATGAGTTTTTGCAGGCCATCACATACCGTTCTCACCTCTTGGTTTTGGGTATAAGTGGCTTTGTACTCTCTCAAAAACTTGAGGGCTTGTTTGGTCACACCGTCGGCTTTGTCATCGTTTCCACCGCTCACGGTTTCGGTATTGCTCTCAAAAAAATCTTTTTCAAACATCTCCAAAGTAGCCCGCACCTGCTCATAGTGGCTGTTGGGCAGGTCGTAGGCGGGTTCAGCAGGAAGTGCCTCAAACAGGGCTGCCGCCTCCAAAAACGTCAGAGCAGTACATTTCTTTTGGGCATCAATCTTGTAAAATTCCGTCTTAAACACCGACTTCAAAAACACGACCGTACTACCTTCTTGACTCCCCCCGTCTGGGGGGCTGGGGGGGCTTTTCCGCCCCGTTCGGGCCTTCAATGGTAGCTTTTCAATGCGTTTAAATTCCTTGGGATTGTTTTCTTTGAAGGCCCGTATCAGTTTCAGGTACTCACGGCGTTTGTCTTCTTCGTCGGGTTGGTTGGTTTCGTAGAGTTTAAACTGCTCCACCAGTTCTTCGTGCGTAAAAATCTGGGCATCTTCGCCAAAAGCCGAATGAAAACCTTGCAACTTCACGAGGGCCTTGTTGTAAAGTTTTATTTCTTCATCGCCTTGTTGCGAAGGGTAAAAATTATAATTAAAAATCGTGCCTGCCACACTGCCAATGCGGTTCACCCGCCCAATCCGCTGCATCAGTCGGGTGGCGTTCCAGGGGGTATCGTAGTTCACAATCACATTGGCACGGTGCAGGTTCACGCCCTCGGCCAGCACATCGGTGGTGATGATGATGTGGTAATCGTTCTTTTGTTTTTTAGGGTCGAGGTTGGCATCAAAATTGTCGAGAATGGTCTCAAATAACTTACTTCTGTTCTCCGACGACACACACAATATCTTAGTATTGAGGGCTTTCTCTAAGTTTTCGTGCAAATATTGAGCAGTGTCGGTGCTTTCGGTAAAAATCACCAACTTGCCCGTTGGGTTGAGGTCTTTCCTGAAAAACTCATCTTGGGCATTGGCCACAAAAGTCGCCAACTTGGGGTCGTTTGTTACGCTGTTCCAATGATTGAGTAGTTCCGTCAAAATCCGATGGTCGGCTTTGAGGCCATCTATCAAGTGGATGAGCGTAGGGTCGTCTTTGCTGATGGGTTGTTGTATAAAATCTTTTTGTTCAAACACATTATTCCTTGGGTTTCGGAGCGAAAGTGTGTCAATCATCAGCTCTATTTCTTCTACGCTCATGCCTTTTTCTTGCAAGTCGTTCACCCGCAAATCGGGGGCAATCAGCACTTTGTTTTGCTCAAACATCTCAATCATACGGCCCGTAGCGGTCAGCAGGTTTTGGAGCGAGATTCTGAACGCATAAAAACTACTTTCCAACCGCTTGATCATCAAGGTTTTCATAATCCCCGCCAAGGACCTCGACACCAAATCGGCTTGGGTGTAGCCACATTCGTTTTGTTGTTCTTTGGTCAAAAACCGAATGGCTTGGTAGCGATAATACTGAATGTCTTCGGTCAGGTACAGCACCGTCCGCACAAAAAGTTTGTTGAGCTTGGGGTCCAACTGATACACTTTGGCTTTGGGAGCAGCAATTTCTGGAAAGATGATACCTTGCTCTTTGAGGTCTTGCCTGTAATCAGCGTCGTTTTTGAGGTTATTTCGGGTACGCCGCACCGTAACAGGCTGAATGACCCGCTCCCGAATCTGGGCGTAGAGTTCTCGGATACGGGCCAAATCGGGGCTGTCGGTAGCAATGATTTCTTTGTATTCTCTGATAATAGGGCCAAAAAACGACTGCAAATTGGTTTCGGGCAGGGAACTGGCTCGGGCATCTTGAAAAAGCTGCAACAAATAGTACAAATCCTGCGGGCGGTTGTTGAGGGGCGTAGCCGAAATCAAAATCACTTTCTTGCGGTCGCCTTCTATCAAGCCCTTGCCCGTGCGTTTGGTTTTGCAGATACGTTGCAAAGCCGAAAACATCTGAGACGTATGGTTGCGGTAGCGGTGGGCTTCGTCCACCAAAATCAAATCATATTCGCCCAAATCGCCGTAGTCGCTGTCTTCGTCAAACAGTTTTTCTAAGCGACCATTGGTAATAAATCGGGTATCTCGGTCGAGTTTGAAGGTGCGGAAGGTAGTCTTCCAGTTTTTTTCGAGGGCGGGCGGGTAAATCACCAAAATTTTGGTATTGCTCGACCCGTTGGCAATCCTGAACCGCTTGGCCACCAAAGCCGCAATGACGGTTTTGCCAAGCCCCACCACATCGGACAAGAAAAAGCCATTGTGAGCCAACAACATCTGATAACCTTGATTGACGGCTTCGCTTTGGTATTTGAGGCTCTTAAAATTCTGGGGCAACTCGCCAATGCTATCGGGGTCGTAGTCGATGTTGGCTTTGCCAAAATATTCTATCAAAAACTTGATGTACAGCTCATAAGGGCTAAAATTTTGTCCTAAATGCGTTTTTTGTTTGAAACTCTGAATGTCGGCAGGAAGGATTGGGATAGACTTTTTCCAGAGTTTTTCAAACTCCTCTTTCGTAAACTGCACATCGTCGTAGTCTTTGAGGGCAATATTGAGTTCGTAGTTGGGGCTTTGCGTTACGCCCATACCCGCATTGGTCAGGTTCGACGACCCCATAATCACCCAACCGTCAGAGTGTTCGGTATGGTTTTGAGGCAACAATAAATAAAACTTGGCGTGAATGGTCTGATGGCTCGATGCCCTGACTTTGATTTTGCCACTGACCAGGTCTTCGATAAACTGCAAAACGCCCTCTTCGACCTCCTTGCTGTACTTGGCCTCTTTCATGTCTTGCACAAACCATTCCATGAAGGCTTCCTTGGTTTTTTTCTCATCACCAAAAAATAATAAACCCTTGCGCTGGGCGTCGGCAAAGAGTTTGTCCACATTGATACCCACCAAAATCTTGACGCTCGGAATATCTTTGAGGTAAGGTTGCAGGGCAAAATAGCCCGACGACCGAAAATAACCCACCACGGCATGAAAAGCGTGCAAATTGCTACCCATAGCGGCAATGATGCCCTTGAATTTGTCAAAAAGGTTGCGTTCGGGTTCGTTAGTAAAAAATTTTGAAGGCATGAGGATATAGTCAATAGTTATAAATTAACGAACTGTCAAATTAACACATTTAAGTGTTTGGACAAAGTTAATTTGCGCTATTTTTTCTTTGCGAAGAAGCAATACCCCTCTACAAAACAATGAACGGCAGGACATCATTACCCCACCTAGCACTTGTACAAGCCTTTTAGGAAGTTATCACTCGTTTTTAAACTTCTCAAACAGTTCGGCGATTTTGGCCGTGAGGTGGTCGCCGTCGTGCACCAAAACACGATAGCGGAGTTTGAGGCTTTGACCTTTTTTGAGTTGTGTACCCGCTTTTTCGTCGGCAGGCCAAAACATGGGTGTGGGCGAAAAAAAGCCGTAATCTCTGGTAAACCAAGGCGAAGGATACCACTCATTGGTAGGGTGCTGAAGTATGGCCATGCCTTCGGTACGGCTACCGCGCTTGCCGTAGAAATCCATCCAAGCGGCTTTTTTGCCAAAAGTTTCTTTTTCGCCTTTTTCGCCGTTGGCATTAATCATCGTGCCGCCGTTGGTCACGGCCAAGTCGGCATCCATGCGCCCACTAAACAGCGAGTGGTTGGTTTTGGCAATGGTCACGTCCATGAGTGCCTCCATCGTGATGTCAAAATCTATTTGGTATAAATCTTTGGAAGGAGCCGAAAGGGTAATTTTGCGGGTGTCTTTGAATGGTGCGGGCGCATTGGGCCGTCGCCAAATACATTCGTCTTCGATGATGACCTTATCGCCCTCGGCTTGTACGATGTCGGCGTGGAGCGAGATGATTTGGCCGCGTTCAAGCCCTTCTTGCCAATAATTGCCACCATTGACAAAATCACACCCAAAAAACAGCGAACTGTGGTGGGGGTAGTTGGCGTTGCGCATGGAGGTGACGCTGGCGTTGGAGGGGCCATTGACAGGAAAGAAAAACGGGTATTTTTCTTCTTGGGAGCAGATATAGCTCGTAAAGAGGTTGTTGTTGATGGTCACGTCAATCTTGCTGCCTACTTTGGTGGCTTTGAGCTTTAAGCCTTGCGCTTGCAGTAGGCCGTGGCTAACGAGGGTGAGAAACAAAAAAAAAGATTTCATCTATTGTTTATTTACTTACAACTATTTTCCACCTAACAAACTGTCTGTCAATTCTTTAAAGGCTATCGAAATGTCTTCCTTATAAGGATTGTCTGATTTGATAATCATTGACAGAAAATACACAGAATCGTTTACTGTATCTTCAATAATGCCATCAAATTTGGCAAAACTATCATCATTAAAGCGTAAATACCAGTCGTTGAATTTTCGATGACGAGCTGCTTGTTTTCTGTCAGTAGTATCGCATGAAAACACAACAACTCGCTCCCTTGATGAGAAAAAATCAAAAAAAATTGCAGCAATCGTCTGAGGGAGTTTAGCATCTTTTTGTGGGCGAGCATATTCTCCATCTTCCACCAATTTAATGACAAGTTCAAACACATTATGGTTAAACTCAATATTTTCTGGGAAGTAAAAAGGA
>JALOLW010000019.1 GCA_025455795.1 Spirosomataceae bacterium | reverse complement strand
CGTCATAATGAAATACAGTCAAGGTCATCGGCGTACAAAACCGCCATCTCCGTAACCATCACTTTGGGGTTTGATGGGCAAAGATACAGGTTTTTTGAGGGATTTTACTCCTGAGCAAGTTTCAGAACCCTTTCGTAAAGCGATTGATGAATAAAGAACCTTGCTTTATTTAGCAAATCGTCCATTAACGGTTTTATTGAAGCTATAAGACCACTTCGTTTTGCCTCTAAAAGTACCCCTAAAATCCCAATAGGTCGTAATTTCATTTCGACAGCTAATGTACGACCCAAAAATTCATCCATTAAAATCAATTCAGTGTTTAGTTCCAGCGCCAGGGCTATTGCTTCTGTTTCACCTGCATCTAATTGATAATCAGAAATTTTACCTAAGATATCCTTGTCGGTAATGTGTCTTACTTCCATCCAGAGTGCAGAACGTACTTCAAGCGAACCAGGTAACTCATCACCATATCTTACAATTTCATCAAAAACCGCTTGGGGAATTACAACATGCTGAAACAGCTTGTAGAGAAGGTCTATTTGGCCAATGGCAGCCAAATTGATGATGACAGAGGTATCACTTACTACAATCATAGAGCACTATCTAAACCCCGAAGCGATTCGAGATCAATGTCAAGATCGTAGTGAATAGGAATGTTTCGATCGGCCAAAATGGCTTGAAACCGAAAACGGTTACATTGAGCAAAAGCTGCTGCCCTGCCAAGCGATAAATGTCCACGCTCATAAAGCATGACAGCAATATCGGTTAGCAACGCTATTTTGTCGTAGCTATCTTTTTGTAAAACATCGTCTGGAATTTCAATAACCATCACTTTGGGGTTTGATGGGCAAAGATACAGGTCTGTTTTTGAACTTTTCCGTTCCGAATCGCTTATTTTCCTCAAAAACAAAAACTTAATCTTGTACTTTGCGGTTTTTCTGTTAAAATAGTCGTACCTTTGCGGCTTCAAAAAAACAGCAGACTAAAATGCAAAATATCCGCAACATTGCTATCATAGCACACGTTGACCACGGTAAAACGACTTTGGTGGACAAATTCATCCACTACTCCAAACTGTTCCGCGAAAATCAACAATTTGATGACCTTATTTTGGACAACAACGACCTTGAGCGCGAGCGAGGCATTACTATCGTGTCCAAAAACGTTTCGATTCGCTACAAAGACGTTAAAATCAACATTATAGATACACCAGGCCACGCCGATTTTGGCGGAGAAGTAGAGCGCGTGCTCAAAATGGCCGACGGGGTGATTTTGTTGGTAGATGCTTTTGAAGGCCCCATGCCACAGACCCGTTTCGTATTGGGCAAAGCCCTTCAACTCGGCCTCAAAGTGGTAGTAGTCGTCAATAAAGTAGATAAGCCCAACTGCCGCCCCGACGAAGTACACGAGGCCGTATTTGACCTGATGTTCAACCTCGGCGCCACCGAAGAGCAGCTTGATTTTGTGACCGTGTTTGGTTCTTCCAAGCAAGGTTGGATGGGGCCTGATTGGCAAAAACCCACCGAAGATATTTCTCACTTGCTCAACGTCATCGTCGAAAATATCCCTACCGCACCTTACTACGAAGGCGACACCCAAATGCAAATCACGTCGTTGGACTACAACTCATTCGTGGGACGTATCGCCATCGGGCGGGTACACCGGGGCGTGGTACGTGAGGGCGCACAGGTAGGCTTGAGCAAAGCCGATGGAAGTGTCAAACGCGCTCGTATCAAAGAAGTGCAAGTATTTGAAGGATTGGGCCGTCAGAAAGTAGAAGAGGCACTATCGGGCGATATTTGCGCCGTGACGGGTTTGGAAGATTTTGAGATTGGCGATACCATCACCCTCTACGAAAACCCCGAACCACTGAAGCGCATCGCCGTAGATGAACCGACGATGAACATGCTCTTTACCATCAACAATTCACCGTTTTTTGGCAAAGAGGGCAAATTCGTTACGTCGCGTCACTTGCGTGACCGCCTGTTCAAAGAAACGGAGAAAAACCTTGCGCTGCGCGTAGAACCCACCGATACCGAAGACAAATTTTTGGTTTTCGGACGCGGTATTCTCCATTTGTCGGTGTTGATTGAAACCATGCGCCGCGAGGGTTATGAGCTGCAAGTAGGTCAGCCTCAGGTGATTTTCAAAGAAAACGAATATGGTCAACGCCTCGAGCCGATTGAAATGCTCGTAGTAGATGTACCGGAAGAATCGGCAGGCAAAGTGATCGAACTCGTGACCCAGCGCAAAGGCGATTTGCTCGTGATGGAGCCACGGGGCGATTTGCAGCACTTGGAGTTTGATATTCCGTCGCGCGGGTTGATTGGACTTCGTTCCAACGTCCTCACCGCCACCCAAGGCGAAGCCGTGATGTCGCACCGCTTCAAGTCGTATGAGCCTTACAAAGGCCCCATCTCGGGTCGTATCAACGGTTCGATTATTTCCAAAGGTACAGGACCCGCCACGCCTTACGCCCTCGACCGCCTGCAAGAACGCGGTAAGTTTTTTGTTGACCCAAGCGAAGAACTTTACATGGGCATGGTCGTAGGCGAGCATAGCCGCCCAGGCGACATTGTCGTAAACCTCCAAGAAACCAAAAAATTGACCAATATGCGGGCTTCGGGTTCTGACGATAACGTGCGTATTGCCCCAAAAATCAACTTCTCGCTGGAGGAGTCTATGGAGTACATCCAAAAAGACGAATACCTCGAAGTAACTCCCCAGACACTTCGGATTCGGAAAGTATATTTGGACGAAAACGACCGCAAACGCTATTCGAGAGAACTTGAAATGGCATAGATTAATTGTGTTTTTCAATCTCAACAGATTTTTTAAAAGGGCGGCCATTTGGCTGCCCTTTTTGATTGGAGGAGATAAGATAAGTTGTAAATTTGTGCCAAACACCAAAACCAATGACAGCGATACAAACCCAATCGGCATTTTCAGTCAATCAGCGTGGTTATTACGGGCAGTTTGGCGGGGCTTTTATTCCCGAAATGCTCTACCCAAACGTTGAAGAACTCCGCGAAAACTACCTTTCTATCATTGCCCAACCCGATTTTCAAGAAGAGTTTCACTATCTCTTGCGTGATTATGTGGGCCGGCCTACACCGCTCTACTTGGCGCAACGCCTTTCCGAAAAATACAATACGACCATTTACCTCAAACGCGAAGACCTTTGCCACACGGGTGCGCACAAAGTCAATAACACCATCGGCCAGATACTGCTCGCCAAACGTCTCGGCAAGCACAAAATCGTGGCCGAAACGGGCGCGGGGCAGCACGGCGTAGCCACGGCTACCGTCTGCGCGCTCATGGGTTTGGAGTGTATCGTCTATATGGGTGAAATTGACATTGAGCGGCAAGCGCCCAACGTAGCCCGCATGAAAATGCTCGGTGCAGAGGTGCGCCCCGCCACAAGTGGTTCTAAAACCCTCAAAGATGCCACCAATGAGGCCATGCGGCACTGGATCAACAACCCCACCGATACGCATTATATCATCGGTTCGGTGGTAGGGCCGCACCCGTACCCCGATATGGTGGCGAGGTTTCAATCGGTGATTTCCGAAGAAATCAAGCGGCAACTTTTTGAAAAAACGGGCAGCGACCTTCCCGATTATGTCATTGCGTGCGTGGGCGGAGGTTCCAATGCCGCTGGCGCGTTTTATCATTTCTTGGATGACGAATCGGTGCGCCTCGTAGCAGCCGAAGCGGGCGGGCATGGTATCACTTCGGGGCTGTCGGCCGCCACTACTTTTTTGGGCAAAATAGGCGTTTTGCACGGTAGCAAGAGTATTTTGATGCAGACCGAAGACGGCCAAGTAGTAGAGCCGCACTCCATTTCGGCAGGGCTTGACTACCCGGGCATCGGGCCACTTCATGCCCACCTACACGATACAAACAGGGCAGAGTTTTATGCGATTACCGACGAAGAATCGCTCGCCTCGGCCATGGAACTGTCCAAGTTAGAAGGCATCATTCCCGCGCTCGAAACAGCCCACGCGCTCGCAGTACTGCCCTACCTCAAACCCGCCCCGCACGAAACAGTCGTCATCAATCTCTCGGGGCGCGGCGACAAGGACTTGGGAACGTACATGAAATACCTCTGAGCGTAGTCATGCGGCTGATTCTGATTGTCTTGTTGGGAGTTATGGCGTTTACGGTTTTGATGTTTACCAAAATCGTACCGTATTTGAGTTTTGAACCAGCAATAGATTTTCTCACGACCAAAACAGACACTGTTCTTGCCAAGACTGACTTTCAGTGGGGATTTTATGTGCATATCTTAAGTTCTTGGTGGGTGATGGGCATTGGGGTTTTTCAGTTTTGGCCTTTTTTCTTCCAAAAATACGCGCTTTGGCATCGCCTTTTGGGCAAAATTTACGTGTTTTCGATACTCGCTTTGGCCGCGCCGTCGGGTTTTGTGTTGGCACTGTACGCCAACGGTGGTTTGTCAGTTAAAGTCGGATTTGGCCTTCAGTGCTTCGTGTGGTGGCTTACAACTTGGGTGGCTTGGCGCGAAATCACGTTTCGCCACCCTCAGCGGCACGTCGAGTGGATGCTCCGTAGCTATGCCGTCACATTGGCGGCCATGAGTTTGCGCTTGGCGAGTTATGTGATGGTGTATGTCTGGCACACCAAACCCATCGAAACCTATCTCACCGTCACGTGGTTGTCGTGGGTGGGCAACCTGTTCATCGCAGAAGGCTTGATATACGCAGGATTTGCGCAAAGGATGTTGCGTTACCAAGAATTTGAGCAAAAATAATTAAACGATAAATTACCTCTCCAATGAAAAAATTCTTCCTCTTATTGGGCATGACAGCTCTTACCATGCACTGCACTCGTCAAACCAACGAAAGCGCAAAACCAACGGCTATTCCTGTCAAATTGGTGACGCACAAAGACGCTATTGATTCCCTTCGAAAAGACACCAATGCCGTACTCAAACCCTTAAAAATCAGTACACTTACGAACGAACAACAAGCCATTTTCTGGAACAATCATGATTTGTCATATCTATTTTTTAGTCCAGAACCCGAGAGTAGTTATTTCAACCGCCTTGATGGATTTTATGGCGACGACCGCTACCGTATCGAACTTTATTTTGCCCAAGTCACCCGCGACTCGCTCCAACCCAACGTGTATCATTTTAAAGGTAAAAATAGGTTCAAAAAAAATATTACGGATTTTGAAGGAACGGTGACATTGACCAAACTTTCAACTTTTCAAGACCCTAACCTCAACGAAGAACACTACGGACATGATGAGTTTGAACTTAAAGAAGCCTATACTGCCGAGGCGACGTTTGAACTCAAAGAAAATGAGGCTACCAAAGGCTCAGGTGTATTTTCGGGTAAAATGTTCATTGATTTCTTTGAACGTAAAGATGGACAAGTAGAGCTTTGGTATTTTTCACCCAACTCCCTCGCCCAGGCAAGCGGCTTTAAGTTTGAAGGTACTTGGCAAAACTACCGCAAAACACTGACCAAACCCGTCGTTTGGGCCAAAGATTTGTTTGCTTTTTCTAACAATATCCTTACCGATTTTTCAATAGGCGAGCGCGATGTCGAAATCAACAAAAAATATCGTCATTTAGGTTGGGACAGCTACTGGGAAAACGATGAATGGTGGCAAGAAGCCGCTACTATTCAGTAATTTACACCTTGGAGCGCCTTTTGGAAGATAATAAAAAGATGACTACCGAAAATTTGTTGTTGGAGCAAACTGAACTTTTTTCTAATTTAGCAACCTAATTATTACATATCCTCTAAGTTCAACAAATACTCATACCCCGATTAAACCATGTTAAACCTACTCGAAGTATCCGAAATGCGCGTCAAACTCAAAGGCTTAGAAACCCAAGTTTCGTCTGGTGAACTCTCTTTGTTTGAACGCTGTGAAATCGAAGATGCCATTCTTGAACTGAAAGAACATTTAGGGCAGTTTGACCGCGCCAAGTGGGACGACTCTGGCGAATGTATCAACTGTTCTGGTTAGGCGTACAGTTCTTCTTTACTGTTTGTTTACTATTTACATCCAAAAAAAATGCGCCTCCTACTCACCCTTTTCCTTACCATTTTTGCTTTTACAGCAATGTCTCAGGCTCCCTCCGACAAAGTGCTTCGCCACGTTGTCTTGTTCAAATTCAAAGACGGTACTGCTACCGCCGACATCAAAAAAGTAGAGGATGCTTTTCGGAAGCTGCCCACCCAAATCAAAGAAATCAAAGGCTTTGAATGGGGAACAAACAACAGCCCCGAAGGACTGGCGCAGGGCTTTACCCACTGCTTTTTCTTGACGTTTGCCTCCGAAGCCGACCGCGCCGTGTATCTGCCTCATCCCGACCACAAGGCGTTTGGTAAAGTGCTGGGTCCGCATTTGGACAAAGTGCTGGTGGTGGACTATTGGACCGAAAAATGATAGCGTACCTCAAAGGCATCCTTACTCACAAAGACCCCGCTTATCTTATCATAGAAGCAAGTGGCGTAGGCTATGAAGTGAAAATTTCGCTTCAAACCTATGCTACTTTGCCCAACGTGGGAGAGATTTACAAAATTCATACCTACCAACAAATCCGCGAAGACGCCCACGTACTGTATGGCTTTGCCGAACTGGACGAAAAAGCCCTGTTTTTGGATTTGATTAGCGTGTCGGGTGTAGGGGCTGCTACGGCTTTGATTATGCTGTCTTCGCTGTCGGCGGTCGAAATCAAACAGGCGATTCTCAACGAAGACGTAAGACTGATTCAGACCATCAAGGGCATCGGTAGCAAAACCGCCCAACGGGTCATCATTGACCTCAAAGACCGAGTCAAAAAAGAAGGCTTGGTCGCACCACAACCCAATATCTTCTTGCCTGCCAACAGTCAAATACGCAACGAGGCTATCGCGGCACTTGCGATGCTTGGCATTCCCAAACCTACTGCCGAAAAAAGCGTGGACACTATCCTCAAACGCGAAGGCGACAAAATCACCGTCGAACAACTTATCAAGCTCGCATTGCGCTGATGGTACATTGTTTAGACGAGATATTATTAAGTCAGTAGTTATCAGTAACCTAATCACTACTGACTTAATAATCTGCTAACCAACAACTTTACCGTGCCACTTCAATATTGACCGTTTTGCCTTTGACGGTGTTGCCGTTCATGGCGTTGATAATTTTGCGAACATCACGCTCGGGTACATCCACAAACGAGTAAGCGTCGAAAATGTCAATCGCGCCAATGACGCGCCCGGGAATACCTGCCTCACCTGCGATGGCACCCACGATGTCGCGGGGCTGTACGCGGTCTTTGCGGCCTACGCTCACAAACAACCGAACCATGCCGGGGTCGTTGCGCTGCGGGCGAGCGGCTTTATCGCCAAAGCGTCCGTCACGGCTATCGCCGCGCTTTTCAAAACGCCCGCCACGGTCGCCGCTACGGTCTTCAAATCTACCCCCTTTGCTGTTGCGGTCATTGCGGTCTTTAAATTTGCGGTCTTCCTCCCAAGCAAGGTCAGTGTCAGCCAATTCGCTGCGTTGAATACCCATGTTGAGTTTAACCAGTGCCGCCACGATTTGCTGCGTAGAAAGCCCCGTAGCGTGGTGGAGCATATCCATCATGTCATCGTACAAATCCAAGTCGCCTTCTTCGGCGGTTTGCTGAATAAGCTCAATAAAACGAGCCTTGCGCGTGCCTACGATGTCTTCAAACGAAGGAATCACCCCTTTTTCGATGCGTACTTTGGTATAGCCTTCGATTTGACGGAGACGGAACTTTTCGTCTTTGGCCACGAGCGTCAGGGCCTTGCCCTTTTTGCCCGCACGACCAGTACGCCCGATACGGTGTACGTAATACTCCTCATCGAGGGGAAGGTCAAAATTGATGACCGCATCTATGTCCGACACGTCAATACCACGCGCGGCTACGTCGGTAGCGATGAGAATACTTGCCGTACCCGCCCGAAACTTCGCCATGACGTTGTTGCGTTGGGTTTGGCGCAAGTCGCCGTGCAAGGCCTCTACGGCGTAGCCGCGCACCGAAAGTTCTTCGGTGATTTCATCTACTTTGCGTTTGGTATTACAGAAGATGATGATTTGTTTCAAGTCGTAAGCATCTATCAATCGGCAAGTTACCTCCGATTTTCCGCGCTGTTTTACCTCAAAATAGACCTGTTCGATATTTTCGTTGGTCACTTCTTTTTTGGTAATTTTGATAAGCACGGGGTCATTCTGAAATTTCTGCGTCAGAGCCATGATAGGCTTCGACATCGTGGCTGAAAAGAGTACGGTTTGGCGTTCGGCGGGAATGTCCTCCAAAATGTTCTCAATATCCTCACGGAAGCCCATGTCGAGCATTTCGTCGGCTTCGTCAAGAACCACATATTCTACTTTATCGAGTTTGAGGGCGCGGCGTTCCATCAAGTCCATGGTACGGCCTGGCGTGCCTACTACGATGTGTACCCCCCCGCGCAACGAGCGGATTTGACGCTCGATAGAGTCACCGCCGTAAACGGTTTCGATTTTTAAGCCTTTTTGGAATTGGGCCAAACGGCGCAGCTCGTCGGTGACTTGTACGGCCAACTCCCGCGTGGGGCAGAGTACCAATACTTGGATATGTTTTTGGTCAATGTCCACCAATTCGAGGGCTGGAAGGCCAAAAGCGGCGGTTTTGCCAGTACCCGTTTGGGCCTGACCGATGACATCAAGACCTTGCAACAACGGCGGGATGGCTTGGGCTTGGATAGGAGAGGGCTGCTGAAAGCCCATAGCGGTAATAGCTTGGAGCGTTTCGCTCGACAAGCCAAGAGATTCAAAATTTACTTCTTGCATTTGTTTGTAATGTGTAATGAGTACAGCGTATTGAGAAAGTCATTGGGTAAGCAAATACCCAACACGCAAGGCCCAATACCCTTTTCGGATATACACCGCAACTCGCACGGCCTCTGTCGGACAAACAGAACCATCTGTACTTTGAATTTTCGGACGACGAAGAGGGAAGAAAGCGGCAGTGCGCGGCGGGCAGTATTCTCTACAAAAGGACAACAAAACTGTAAACCGTAACCTACCAACTAAATGCCCTTACCCAAAAAATTGCAGAGACTCAACGAGCGTATAGTGCAGTAAAACTTTTGCAAAAGTAAGAAGACCTTTTGAATTTTGCAAAATTCAAAAGGTCTTCATTGTATTTTTTTTAGAAACCTACTTTAGTTCGGTCACTTCACCAGCTTCACATTTGAGGACACGAGCGGGGTATTTTTTGAGAAAGTCGTAGTTATGGGTCGCCATCAGTACTGCCGTGCCAGCGGTGTTGATAGTATGAAAAAGCTGCATGATTTGCTCGCCTACTTCGGGGTCGAGGTTGCCCGTAGGCTCGTCGGCGAGGATGATTTGGGGTTCGTTGAGCATGGCGCGGGCTATCACCACGCGCTGCTGCTCACCGCCCGAAAGTTGGTGAGGCATTTTCTTTTGAGAAGTCCCTAAACCTACCTGCATCAATACCTCAGAGATGCGGTTTTTGATGCTTGCTTTGTCTGTCCAACCCGTAGCTTTGAGGACAAACTCCAGGTTTTCTTCGACCGAACGGTCAAAAAACAACTGAAAGTCTTGAAACACAATGCCCAATTTGCGGCGTAGTTGGGGAATTTCGGAGCTTTTGATGTTTTGAAGCGCATGACCCACTACATAGCCCTTGCCCGATTCGAGCCACAAGTCAGCGTAGAGCGTCTTGAGCAGGGAGCTTTTGCCGCTTCCCGTGCGTCCAATCAAGAATACAAACTCCCCTTTGTTGATTTCAAAACTGACATCGTTCAAAACCAGCTTGTTGCCGTTTTGATAAATGTCCACATTTTCCAATCGTATAATAGGTTCAGACGAAAATGCTGTCATTTTTTTCAGCGATAAGCGTTTTGGTAGTCAGCAGTACACAGTGGGTGGTCATTGTTCAATTAAGCAAATTTGATTTACCGCCTACTGCTGACTCAAAACAGCTTTAGTTTATTGATTTGTTTTTTTGTAATCAGCCAAAAATTTCTCTAAGCCTATGTCGGTGAGCGGGTGTTTGAGCAAGGCCATGATCGCACTCAACGGCGCCGTGATGACGTCTGCTCCTACCTCTGCGCACTTGATGATGTGTACAGGGTGACGCACCGACGCGGCCAAAACTTCGGTGGTATAGCTAAAATTCTGGTAAATGGTTACGATTTGTTCAATCAGCTCCATGCCGTCGTAAGAGACATCGTCCAACCGTCCAATGAAAGGCGACACGTAGCTGGCACCTGCTTTGGCGGCCAAAATCGCCTGTCCCGCCGAAAACACCAGCGTACAGTTGGTTTTGATGCCACGGTCAGAGAGGTATTTGATGGCCTTGACACCATCTTTAATCATGGGTACTTTCACCACGATTTTTTCGTCAATCTCTATCAGTTCTTCCGCTTCTCGAATCATGCCGTCGAAATCGGTCGAAATCACTTCAGCACTCACATCGCCATCTACTATGTTACAGATGGCTTTGTAATGCGACATGATATTGTTTTTGCCAGAAATACCTTCTTTGGCCATCAACGAAGGATTCGTCGTGACGCCGTCAAGGACTCCGAGCTCGTGCGCTTCTTGTATTTCTTTGAGATTTGCGGTATCAATAAAAAATTTCATTTCGATTTTTGATTTTGTGTTAATATCCGCAAAAGTAACCAAGAAACTCAAGAATTATACATCGAAAAAGCGAAAATATGTAAAGTATAAGCATTTCTGAGTCTGATGAAACCACGTCGTAAAAGACAAAGACGACATAATTATTAATAACCATTCATCGAAAAGGCATCTACCCATTTTCGACGAAAAATTTGTATTATAAAAATTTATTATTGTAATTTGCTCTCTGATTGTGACGGTAATCTGCAAAAAAACGGTGAATTACGAAAGTTATTGACGGGATTTGAGCGAATTTACTCAACACATCAGCACAAATACCATTTTTTTAACAAAAACCATTTTTAAACCTATGATGAACGACTCCCTTCTGAAGGGTCGGGTACTTGTTGCCCGGCAATGGGCCGTTGTAAGCAAAACACTGCTTGCGGTTCTGTTCACAGTAGCTTCTTTGGGCTTAAATGCCCAAGACCGACAAGTTTCGGGTAAAGTAAAAGATGCAAGCGGTACTGGCATGCCAGGAGTAAGCATCACCGTCAAGGGTACTCAGCGCGGCGCCAACACCGACGTTGATGGAAACTACAAAGTGGCCGTACCCGCCAATGCAACGCTTGTAGTGAGCTACGTGGGCTACTCTACGCAAGAAATCCCAGTGGGAAATCGTACGACGATTGATGTCACTTTGGCAGAAGACAACAAAGTCCTCAATGAGGTTGTTGTAGTAGGCTACGGTGTGCAGCAAAAACGCGACATTACTGGTTCTGTGTCGGCTTTGAAAGCCTCTGACTTCAACCCTGGCGTAGTGCCTTCGGCTGACCAGTTGATGCAAGGCCGTGCTTCTGGTGTGCAAATCGTTCAAAACAACGGTGCGCCAGGTGCTGCTACTTCGGTGCGTATTCGTGGGGGTACTTCTATCACGGCTGGTAACGATCCACTATACGTAGTAGATGGTGTACCTTTGGACAACGCCGCTACCAACCCTCCAAGCAACTCACGCGCCAGTGGTATTGACGGTGGTATCCCTTCCAACGGTAACTCAAACCCGTTGAACTTCTTGAACCCGTCGGACATTGCTTCGATTGACATCTTGAAAGACGCTTCAGCTACGGCTATTTACGGTGCGCGTGCTGCCAATGGCGTAGTGTTGATTACGACCAAGCGTGGTTCAAAAGGCCAAGGACGGGTGACTTACGATGGCTATATGGGTACATCAAGCCTCCGCAAGAAAGTGGATATACTTTCGGCTGATGATTGGAGAACAATCTCTCGCGCCAACGGCGGTATCCAAGGTGGTACTGCTAATTTGGACATGCAAGATGAAGTGTTCCAATCTGGTTTGATTCAAAACCACAACTTAGGCTTCAGCGGCGGTAGTGAAAACACCAATTACTACGTATCGTTGGGCTTTATGGGTCAAGAGGGTATCATCAAAACCAGCAACATGGACCGCCTTTCAGCCCGCGTAAACTTGCAGCAAAAGGCCATCAACAATCGCCTGACGATTGATTTTGGTTTGAGTGCTTCACGCGAGCGTCAGCGTCAAGTAGCAGCGGGTGAGTCAGGTGACTTCCGCGGTGGTATCTTGTCAGGTTTGTACAAGTGGAACCCAACAGTGCCTCTTTACAACGCCGATGGAACGTTCAACCAGCCCAACGTATCACAGCCTAACCCATTGGCTTTGATAGACTTAATCAACGACCGTCTTCAAACAGACCGCATCTTGGCTAACATTTCAGCCGAATTTGAGATTGTGAAAGGTTTGAAAGCCCGTGCGTTTGTGGGTACCAATACTTCTGGTAGTGTACGCGACGCGTATTTCGCACAAGATTTGATTAACTATACACCTTACGGTGGTGTAGCGGCAGTTGGTCGTACCAACTTGTCAAGTACCCAAATCAACTACACCTTGAATTATACCAAGGCCATCGGGTCAAACCAAAATATCTCGGTATTGGGTGGTTTTGAGTACCAAAACTTCTACAACCAATCTGCGCAAGCGTTTACACGCGGCTTCTTGAACGATGCTTTGGGGGCTAATAAATTGGAATCAGCATCTGATTTCACAGTACCTTCTACATCCAACAAAGAATTGAAAGAGATTCAATCTTTCTTTGGTCGTGTGAACTATGACATCGCTGGCAAATATTTATTGACAGCAACTGTACGCCGCGACGGTGCCTCAGTGTTTGGAGCTAACAACAAGTACGGTATATTCCCTTCGTTCTCAGTAGGCTGGCGTATTTCTGACGAAGATTTCATGAAAAATCAGACGTTGTTCTCAAACTTGAAACTTCGTGCAGGTTGGGGTCAAGTAGGTAATGCCAACATCCCGCCTTATCGCGCATTGACTACCGTGACCGCCGACCCCAGCAAATCTGCTATTTTAGGTGGTGCCTATAAGTTGGGCGTTGGTTTGACTCGTGCCTCCAATCCTGACCTTCGTTGGGAATCAACTTCGTCTTTGAACGTAGGTTTAGACTATGGTTTGTTGAACAACCGCCTACAAGGTTCAATCGAATTTTTCAACAAGACCACCAACGACCTCCTTTACACTATTCCAGTACCACAGCCTGCGCCATTCCCCAATCAGCTGGCCAACGTAGGTTCAATGCGTAACACTGGTATCGAGTTTGATTTGACCAGTACTAACGTAAACACTGGTAAATTGACTTGGAAAACCCAGTTGAACTTCACTGCGCTGAAAAACGAAATCCTCTCGATTCAAGAAGGGTCTAACTTTTTGGTAGGTGCTCGTGGGGTAGGTGCGGGTGCTTCTAACGCTCCTGTACAGGTACTCGTTCCTGGCTATCCATACGGAACGTTCTTGATGAACCCAATTACAAGTTACGGACCAGAAGTAGCAGGTGCTCCTACGCCTAAATACGGCGCGAAAGATGCCATCGCCTTGATTGCTACGGGCGAAAGTATCTCTTTCGGAACGGGCTTGCCTACTTGGTACGGTGGTTTGAACAACTCATTCACTTTCGGTGGATTTGACGCCAGCTTGTTCTTGCAATTCTCGGGCGGTAACAAAATCCTCAACAACGGTTTCTACGAATACACCCGTTTGGACAATATCACCAAAAATGCTTACGGCGCGGTACGTCCTCTGTACAACGACCCTGAGACACGCTTCAATGCTGACTTTTTGGAAAGCGGTAATTTTGTTCGTGTAGGAAACTTGACACTCGGCTACACACTCCCAGCGGGCGCACTTGGTAAGAATGTACAAAATGTACGTCTTTATGTGACAGGCCAAAACCTGCACGTGTTTACCAAGTACCGTGGCTTTGACCCAGGTGTTAGCTCTCAATTGGGTGTAGATGGGGCTACTTCGGTAGGTATTGACTACTTGGCCTATCCTATTCCACGCAACATCATGTTCGGTCTAAGCGTAGGATTCTAACAAAAGTTTTTTGTGGACCACCAAACAATTTGAGTTCACAAAAAATTATTTGCAATAGATTTCTAAAAACCAAAAATTCAATTTTTACAAAAATATGAAAGCAAAACTTTTTAAAGTATCCTTAGTCGCGTCGAGCATGCTTACATTGGCCGCTTGTACCGACTTGGTAGAAAAGCCTTTCAGCGAAGCAACGCCTGATAAGTTTTTCGTAAATGCAGCCTCGTTTGAGGCAGCGCTTGTTCCTGCTTACGCTTCTTTGCGTCCGTATATCTGGAACTACTGGAACTTGAGTGAGCATACCTCAGACGAATTGCAAGGACCTACGCGCGGTGGTGACTGGGGTGACGGTGGTCAGTGGGTACGTTTGAACTCGCACGAACTCCTCCCCAACGAAGGTTTGATTAACGATTTGTGGAATGACCTTTTCCAAGGAGTATCACGCGCCAACAACGCCATCGAAACGTTCAGCGGTGCGCCTGATTCAGTGAAGGAAAAAGCCCTCTTTGTGGCCGAAGCAAAAGCCCTTCGCGCATTCTATTATTACTTGTTGTTGGATACTTTTGGAAACGTTCCGTTGGTGACAGTAGCCCAAACAGATCCTAAAAACCCACCAAAGCAAGGGACCCGCGCCGAAGTATTTAAGTTTGTAGAAGACGAACTCAAAGCAGCGCTGCCTTCATTGTTGGCCAAACCGCCGTATGGTCGTTTTGGTAAAGGAGTTGCCAACGCAATACTTGCCAAATTGTACTTGAACGCTGAGGTTTGGACGGGTACGGCTCGTTGGGCAGATGCTATTTCGGCCGCCGATGCAGTCATTAATACTGGTGACTACGATTTGGAAACCAACTATTTTGATAACTTCAAGTTGGGCAATGACGCATCGAAAGAAATCATTTTGGCCGCAGCCTTCTCTTCAACTAGAGATTTGGGCTTCCCCAACAACAACTTCTACATGCGTACGCTTCACTACAACCAGATTCCATCGTCTCCGTGGAATGGTTTTACGACCATCGCCGAAGTCTATGACTCTTTTGACGCCCGTGATACCCGTCGCAGTGTAATGTGGCAAGGACAGCAGTATTTGCCACTTTCTTGGCCTGCTGCTTCTACTTCTGGTACTATCGTAAAACAAAGAGGTGACAATGCTCCTAACTTGATATTCACCAAAGATTGTCCTATCACTGGTGCTACCGAAAGCCAGGGTATTCGTGTACCCAAGTACCAGCCTGACATTTCTGCCCCAGGTGGCCAAGGTGAAAACGACTTCATCATTTTGCGTTACGCAGACATCTTGTTGGTAAAAGCCGAGGCATTGGTGCGTAGCAACAACGCTGCCGCCGCATTGCCTATCGTCAATCGCCTCCGCGCTCGTGCGGGCGTAGCGGCTTTGACATCCATCAACATAGATGGTATTTACCGTGAGCGTACTTACGAAATGTTCTGGGAAGGTGTACGTCGTCAAGACCAAATCCGTTTTGGCCGCTTCACAGCGGGTTACACCAACAAACCTTCCACTTCAAATGCGCGCGTGGTATTGTTCCCGATTCCTACCAACCAGCTTGCTTCTAACCCCAACTTGAAGCAAAATCCTGGTTATTAATTTTAGGAATACACACAACAATCACAAAAAGGGTGGGCTTAGGCTCACCCTTTTTTGTTATCTTTGCAGCCTTAAAAAACAACCAATGATGAATCTTAAAAACCTGATTTACAGCGCAACAGCAATTGTTTGGACAATACTTTTTACCCAATGTGGCTCTAAGTCAGATACGCTTTTTGAAGAACTCAGCCCTGAAAAAAGTGGCGTTAAGTTTACCAATGCAGTAGCTGACACGCCCGAAATGAATATTTTCAACTACCGAAATTTTTATAACGGCGCGGGTGTAGCCGTGGGTGACATCAACAACGACGGGCTGCCTGATATGTACGTGGTAGCCAATCAAGGCCCCAACAAACTCTACCTCAATCGTTCTACCCCCTCAACAGGAGGCAAGGGGGAGGTTGAAATAAAATTTGAAGACATCACCGAAAAAGCAGGTGTGGCTGGCAAACGCGCTTTCTCGACGGGGGCGGTCATGGCCGACGTAAACGGTGATGGCTGGCTGGATATTTACGTCTGTAACTCTGGCGAAAAACCAGGCGACGACCGCGCCAATGAATTGTTTATTAATAAAAGCCCCCTAACCCCCGGAGGGGGGATTTCTTTTGAGGAAAAGGCGGCAGAATATGGATTGGATGACCGTGGCTACTCTACCCACGCTTCATTTTTTGACTACGACCGCGACGGCGATTTGGATATGTTTTTGTTGGAAAATAGCTCTTATCCCGTCAATAAGTTAGGTTTTCAGAACATCCGCGACCAACGCGACCCGTTGGCAGGGCAGAAGTTGTTTAGGAATAGCCCCCTAACCCCCGGAGGGGGGACTCATTTTGAAGATGTTTCAGATAAGGCGGGAATTTATGGCAGCTTGATTGGGTTTGGATTGGGCATTACGATTGGCGATGTGAACAACGACGGCTGGCCTGATATTTACATTTCCAACGATTTTTATGAGCGCGATTATTTGTACATCAATCAGCAAAACGGCACGTTCAAAGAAGAATCTAAAACCCAAATGGGACACGAAAGCCTCTCTTCGATGGGGGCCGACGTGGCCGACATCAACAACGACGGTCATCTTGATATTTTCTCGACCGATATGCTCCCGTGGGACGACCATCGCCTCAAAACTACCATGAGCTATGATGACTACAACTTGACCGATTTAAAGCTCAAAAACGATTTTTACTACCAGTTTTCGCGCAATATGCTCCAACTCAACAACGGCGATGGGACGTTTAGCGAGGTGGGCGCGCTCGCGGGCGTTCACGCGACAGATTGGAGTTGGGGGGCATTGATTTTTGACATGGACACCGACGGCCAAAAGGATTTGTTTGTAGCCAACGGCATTTTTAAAAACGTGACCGACCAAGATTTTGTCCAATTTTTGAACGACGAAAATACCATGGCCCCTTTCGTGTCGGGGCAAAAGAGGTTTGATTACAAGGAGTTTGTGGCCAAAATCAAGGAATACGCCGTACCTAACTATGCCTTTAAAAACGAAGGTGACTTGAAGTTTACCAACAAGGCAACCGACTGGGGGTTGGGCAATCCGAGTTTTTCGAGTGGGGCGGCCTACGGTGATTTGGACAACGACGGCGACTTGGATTTGGTAGTCAATAATACCAATCAACCGTTTCAAATTTTTAAAAACAAGTCCGTAGAGCAAACCAAAGTGCATTTTTTGCGCGTTAAACTCAAAGGAACGAGCAGTAATACATTTGGGGTAGGAACGAGAGTATTGTTGAGCGCAGGCGGCCAAACCCAAACCTTGGAGCAAATGCCCAATCGTGGCTTTGAGTCGTCGGTGGACTATACGATGGTGTTTGGGCTGGGTACGCAGGCCCAAATAGATTCGCTCAAAGTCATTTGGCCTGACGGTAAAATGCAGCGCATCAACGCACCCAAAATTGACAGCGATTTAACACTCGTACAGGCCAACGCCAAAGAGGTTTTCCTGCCTAAATCTGCGATACTCAATCAACCTTTTGCCGACCTAACGGTCCAAACAAAATTGGATTTTTTGCACGAAGAAAATCCTTTTGTGGACTACAACCGCGATCCGCTCCTCAAACAGATGTACTCGCGTTTGGGGCCCGCATTGGCTGTGGGCGATGTCAATGCCGATGGCTTCGACGATGTTTTTGTGGGGGCTGGCTCGGGCAAGGCGAAGAAACTCTTCGTACAGCAAACCAACGGCACTTTTGCCGAGCAGTCCACGGGAAGTCTCAATTTTGACGCAATGGCCGAGGTAGTAGCGGCACAGTTTTTTGACGCCGACAATGACAAAGACCTCGATTTATTGATGGTAACGGGGGGCAATGACTTCTTTTTCAACGATATAGCCCTTGCTGACTATCTGTATCTCAACGACGGGAAAGGTAATTTTACCAAGGATATTCGTTTCCCAGCGGTGTTTGAAAGCGGGGCTTGTGTGACTACTGCCGACTTTGACAACGACGGCGACGTGGACGTGTTTGTGGGCGGACGGCTCATCAGTAGCAAATATGGCTTTTCGGCCCCGCAACAGTTGT
>JALOLW010000328.1 GCA_025455795.1 Spirosomataceae bacterium | reverse complement strand
AAAAGGAAAAACCTCCAACGCCGACTTCGACAATCGGGTGTTTTACGCCCAAGCATTGTACATGAGAGGCTTGGATTGGATTGAAAGTCAGATTGGGTATTAGAGCCTGTCGTTTTGGGTTTAATCCGTTCGCTATTTTTTGTAATTTTGCCCCATTCTGAATCTTAACTTCATGCCCAAACGTATTATCTACTGGTTTCGCAATGACCTGCGCCTTCACGACAATGAAGGTTTTTTGAAAGCCACCCAAGACGCCGACGAGGTGCTGCCCGTTTACATTTTTGATACTCGACAGTTTAGAGATTTGTCGCTGGGTTTTCCCAAAACGGGTCTTTTTCGTACCCAATTTTTGTTGGAAGCGGTTCAAAATTTGCGTGACAACCTCCGCAAAAAAGGGGGAAACTTGCTTATTTTCAAGGGTAAACCCGAGTCTATCATTGCCAATCTCGCCCGCGAATGGCAAGCAGAAGCCGTCTTTACCAGCAAAGAAGCTACCCAAGAAGAAACCGAGGTAGAATCGGCGGTGTCCAAAAACCTAAAAATTCACAACGTGGACATTGAGTTGTTTTGGACAGCTACGCTTTATCACCCGCGCGATTTGCCCTTTTGGGTGTCGCGCTTGCCCGATGTATTTACCGAGTTTCGGAAGTCCGTGGAGCGTCAGTCCAAAATCCGTGCGACGTATCCCGAACCTGCCACTGTGACCGTCCCTGCGGGTTTGACGTTTGAAAAACTCCCCGAAATTTATGAGTTGATTTTGTTTTCGCAACCACCTATCTCCGACCCGCGTCGGGCGTTGTCTTTTAAAGGCGGCGAAACCGAAGCCCTTCGGCGGTTGGACGATTACTTTTGGCAAAAAGACCAACTGCGTTATTACAAAGAAACCCGCAACGAACTTCTCGGGGCTGATTATTCTTCCAAATTCTCGGCTTGGCTGGCATTAGGCTGCATTTCACCCCGACGGATTTACGAAGAGGTGAAGCGATACGAAGCCAATCGAATCTCCAACGATTCGACGTATTGGCTTGTTTTTGAACTGATTTGGCGCGATTATTTTCGCTTTGTCGGTCTCAAATATGGCACTCGCCTTTTCAAAGTCACTGGCATCAAAAATGATTTTAAAACCCGTTGGAACCATCGGCAAGATTTGTTTCAACAATGGGTCAACGGGCAAACGGGTGTGCCATTTATAGACGCCAATATGCGCGAGTTGCAACTCACAGGCTTTATGTCCAACCGTGGTCGGCAGAATGTAGCCAGCTTTTTGACCAAAGATTTGGGGGTTGATTGGACGTGGGGCGCGGCCTATTTTGAGAGTCAACTCATTGATTATGATGTGTGTAGCAATTGGGGCAACTGGAACTACGTAGCGGGTGTGGGCAACGACCCCCGCGAAAATCGCTACTTCAATATCCACACCCAAGCCACGCGCTACGACCAACAGGCTCTTTATATGAAGCATTGGCTACCTGAATTGGCGGACTTACCTACCGATAAAATTCACGCAAAAAACCATATCCAAAAATGACCGCCGAACAAGCGTTTGAACAACTCAACCTCTCGCTCCCGCCCGCACCTACGCCCAAAGGAGTCTATAAACCCGCGCTCATCGTGGGTAACTTTGTCTATGTGTCGGGCCACGGGCCGTATCTGCCCGACGGCGGCTTGCTCACGGGTCGCGTAGGCAGTGAGGTGGACATCGAAGCGGGCAAGGCCGCTGCTCAACAAACTGGACTGGCGATTTTGGCCACACTCCGCGCCACGCTCGGTAGCCTCGACCGCGTGAAGCGGGTCGTAAAAGTGCTAGGAATGGTCAATGCTACGCCTGACTTTGGGCGGCATCCTTACGTCATCAATGGGTGCAGTGAGTTGTTTATGAAAATCTGGGGTGAAGAAAACGGCGTGGGGGTAAGAAGTGCCGTAGGCATGGGGTCGCTGCCCGAAAACATCTCCGTGGAGATAGAAGCTATGTTTGAATTGGCATAAAAAAAGCGGGGCATCTGCCCCGCTTTCCCAAATTACTTTACTTTTTCTACTACCGCCTTGAATGCCTCTGGGTGATTCATGGCAAGGTCGGCCAATACTTTACGGTTCAATTCTACGCCTGTGGCGTGGATTTTGCCCATCAATGCCGAGTACGACATTCCTTCTTGACGAGCGGCAGCGTTGATACGCTGAATCCACAACGAACGGAAATTTCTTTTCTTCTGCTTGCGACCGATGTAGGCATAGACGAGTGCTTTTTCAACGGCGTTTTTGGCTACGGTCCAAACATTTTTGCGGCGGCCATAATAGCCTTTTGCCAATTTGAGGATTTTCTTGCGACGAGCGCGAGAAGCGACGTGATTTACTGAACGTGGCATAATTTTGTGAGTTTTTTGACGGTTGGCGGCTGATTTTTAGCACTTTTTAAAGCCAACAATCGGGTGAAACAATGTAACCAGATTTTTGAGTTATCAGTTGCTGGTTATCAGTTATTAGTTACTGGTTGTTTATTATACAGATAACAATTAACAGATAACGATTAACTCAAATCTTAAGCATTAACTTGATGCGGTCCATATTCGTGTCGTCAACAACCGTGAAGCCAACGAGGTTGCGCTTGCGTTTGGTTGATTTTTTGGTCAGAATATGGCTGTGAAAAGCGTGCTTGCGCTTCACTTTGCCAGTGCCAGTGAGCTTAAAACGCTTCTTGGCGCCTGAATTTGTTTTAACTTTTGGCATGATACTGAACTGTTTGGTAAATAAAAAAAGTAAAATTTGGGGTGCAAAGGTACGGAGTTAAATCCCTAATTCCAATACACTCTCCCCTTTTTTGAAGATGTACGACTTGCGCGTGCCTTGATAGTTGAGATTGACGAGGTTGGTTTGGTCGTCAAAAAGGTCGTGCATGATGGCGTTTTGGAGCGAAAAACCCGCCACAGGCTCGTTCATCGGTACTTCTACATAAATCCAAGTGGCGTCGGCCTCTTGTTCTTTACCGACGTAAGTGAAGGCTTTTTTCTGATTTTTGGCGTTGATAAACGCAAAATGCTTGCGAACATATTTCTCGACAAACGGCCCGTTTTTGTCAGTATTGACCACCACAAACTTTTGTCCGTTGTTGTCTTTACCGAGGGCGTTTTCTAAATCATCCGTAAATACCCTGATACTCACTTCCCACGACCGCTCACGGGCGTTATAGTCCACCCGCGTGATGCTCGTGTGGAAATCGTGCAGGCGGGTAGAAGTCAGTAAACCTATCAGTGTCAAAAGAAAAAAATATCTATTCATGCCGTTTTTGACCATTGGTCACTTTTGATTTCGTGGATTCGAGTCCAAAATAAATCATTTGGGCGCAAAAACGGTAATTACTTGGGGAGTTTCGTAATAAAATTTGGGTGTGTAAAACGCGCTTTCATAGTACTTTCCCAGCTTCGCAGAGGTGAATCAGTGTTGAAATGTCTTTGGCCCCTGTGCGCTCGAGCATGTTTTTGCGGTGCTTGTCCACTGTATGGGGGCTGATGAATAGCATATCGGCGATGGCCTTGGTTTCGTTGCCTGCTTTGATGAGCAGTAAAACCTCCCGCTCTCGGTCTGACAAAATGCTTCCCTTTTGAAATTTCTTCTCGTTTTGGTGAAAGCAATACTTGTGGGTTTCGTTGATACAAAACTCCGCCCACCACGGGCTATCTCCTTTGACGAGGCTACTCACATCTTTGATGATGAGCATCATGACAGGCATACTGCCGTCGGGCGTGATTTCTAAGGCCAGCCCCGTGAGGTTGATGTGTCGTAGGTAGGTTTTGGGTGGATGTAGTATGAAGTTGTGCATGTACCAGTGCAGGGCTTTGTTGCTACCAGCTTGGCGCAGGAGGGGTTGTACTGTCTTTTTGAAAAACAGCGTCATCTGCATAAAAAACCAGCTTTGGGGCATAGGCAAATCACGCATCCAGTAAAAAGTGGACCAGCGTTTATATTCTTCTTCGGTGCATTTGTAGCCCATGACATCCAAGTAGTTTTGGCTCATGTAGAGCACCCGCTGGGTTTGGGTATTGAAGATAGAGATAAACTGATTGTTGAGGGTGGCGTATTTGCCCATCAACTGCGAGATTTCGAGGTATTTGGCGTTGAAAGAGTCGTCGGTGGTATGCCGATTGATGTCGCGCCAGAGTTCGGTATAGTCGTGGTGAAAGAAAAGCTCGGTAGGAGGGGTAAGTTGTGGTTCCATTAGTTTGAAATAGTTTTTGCCATGTTACAAAGGTCGGTGCTTGTAGTTGGCAAATCAATACCATATTTCAACGACAGGATAAATACTTAGCTACTGCGTAAAAATACGCGGTCATCAGAGCAATTTTTCTCTCAGGGCTTTGGAGACAGCCTCGGGGGCAGAGTGAACGTGGAGTTTTTCGTAAACCCGCTTGATATGCACTTGTACTGTACCGATACTTATTTGTAAGTCGGCGGCTATCATTTTATAGCTACGCCCATTGACCAACGCTTGGAGTACCTGTTTTTCTTTAGGCGAAAGTACGTCGGCTTGTGGGCTGCGCGGTAGATTGAAAAAACGTACTACACAGCGCGCTACCGAAGGCGACATGGGCGCGCCGCCTTCCATCGCCTCTTTTATCCCGTCCAGAATCTTGGCGGGGGGGGTTTTTTTGAGCAAATACCCCACTGCTCCCGCTTGCATGGCTTGAAAAATCCGCTCCTCGTTTTCAAAAACCGTCAGCATGACGATGTGAAGATGGGGGAATTGGGTCCGCAACAACGCGGTTGCCTCAATCCCCGACACCTTCGGCATGTCTATGTCCATCAACACCAAGTCGGGCATGACGCTTTGGATGTCAGCGACGATATTGAGGCAGTTGACAAAAGTTCCTACTACCACAAACCCTTCGGTGTAGTTGATAAGATGATACAGCCCTTCTCTGATTTCGGGGTTGTCATCTACGATCGCAATGCGAATGAGTGGTGTCATGGTCTATAATGAGTGACGGCAAAG
>JALOLW010000327.1 GCA_025455795.1 Spirosomataceae bacterium | reverse complement strand
AAGCAAAAGTTTTCGGGTGCTTGATTCGTCGCATTCAGCCCCACAAGGGTTCAAAACCCTTGTGGGGATACACCCGAAAACTTTTGCTCAACTCCTTAACAAAGAGCCACAAAGTTAATTCGTTGGTTTTCAGATGAAAGTGTGTTATTCTCTGTGTATCTCTGTATTATATTCTCTGTGTATCTCCGTATAAAAAATTTTTGACTGATTCAGTTATCCACAAAAACTGCCAGAGAACCCTACTGCTGCATCAGTCTTCCCAATGAGTTTTCGTACAAATCTTTGGCATCGGCGGTTGAAATAACGAGCTGATTATCAATCGTAAAACCCTCACTGATCACGGTACCAAGAAGCGCGTGGGGGATTTTCAAATCACCCCCTAAGACTTTCTGAAACTCACCCTGCTTGTCGGTACTGACACTGACCACGATACGGCTTTGTGACTCGCCAAACAAGAATGCGTCTGTGCGGTAGCCGTCCATGGTAGCAATCGAAAAGCCCAAATCGCGCGGCATGGCGGCTTCGGCCAGGGCCACAAACAGCCCACCGTCTGACACATCATGCGCCGACTGGATGAGTTGGGCCATTATCAAATGACGAATCGCTGACTGTACGGCCAATTCTTCTGCCATGTCAAAAGCAGGGGCGGGAGAGGCTTTGATACCACGGTAGCTATACAGGTATTCGGAAGAAGCAATGTCGTTTTTGGGTGTACCAATGAGATAAATCAAATCGCCTGCTTGCTTAAAATCCAATCCCATTTGGAGGCTTGAGTGTTCGATAAGGCCAATCATCCCAATCGTGGGCGTTGGAAACACGGGGCCATCGTCGGAAGATTGGTTATAGAAGCTCACGTTACCACCCGTCACGGGGGTTTGGAACTGGCGGCAAGCCTCGCCCATGCCTTTGACAGCGTGGACAAACTGCCAATAAACCTCTGGTACGTAGGGATTTCCAAAGTTGAGGTTGTTGGTCACGGCCAATGGCTCCGCGCCCGTGCAAGAGAGATTGCGGGCGGCTTCGGCCACGGCGATTTGCGCACCTATGTACGGGTCGGCATTGACGTAGCGGGCGTTGCAGTCCACCGTCATGGCGATAGATTTTTGATAATCAGGCCGTTTTACCTCACGAATCCGTACCACGCCCGCGTCGGCGGGGCGGTTGGTGGTGCGGTTGGCGGTACCTACCATTGAATCGTATTGTTCATAGACCCACTTTTTGGAGGCGATGTTGGGGTGGGAGAGGAGATGTCTAATAACCCCACCCAGCCCTCCGCTCTGAGGGTGGGCTTCTATGTCTTCAACTTTGTTGATGTCAAATTTTTGATATTCTTGGTAGTAAGCGGGTTCGCGGTATTCGCGGTGGTATTGGGGGGCGCCGCCACCGAGTACAAGGTCGTCGGCAGGGACATCGGCGATGAGTTCGCCGTGTTGATAAAAATGCAAGCGGTCGCCCGCTACCACCTCACCGATTTGGGCGCAGTGCAAGTCCCATTTGTCGAAGATTTGTTTGATGACATCTTCCTTGCCCTTTTCGACCACCACGAGCATCCGTTCTTGTGATTCAGAAAGCAGAATTTCCCAGCCTTTCATGTTGGCTTGGCGCGTGGGTACTTTGTCCAAATCAATCACCATGCCGTGTTCGCCTTTGGCACTCATCTCCGAGGTAGAGCAGATGATGCCAGCCGCACCCATGTCCTGAATTCCCACCACGTAGCCCGTTTCGATGATTTCGAGGGTGGCTTCGAGCAGGAGTTTTTCCATAAACGGGTCGCCTACCTGTACCGCAGGGAGTTTTTCGGAAGACTTTGCGCTGATGTCTTCGGAAGCAAACGATGCCCCTCCGATACCGTCTTTGCCCGTGGCCGAACCCACAATAAAGACAGGGTTGCCCACGCCGTAGCTGATGGCACGCGCTACTTTGCCTACTTCGACAATTCCCGCCGAAAACGCATTGACAAGTGGATTGGTATTGTAACATTCATCAAAAAATACTTCGCCGCCCACGGTCGGGATACCAAAAGCGTTGCCATAGTCGCCGATGCCCTTCACCACGCCGCGCACGAGCCACTTGGTTTTGGCGAGTTGGGGGTTGCCAAAACGCAATGAGTTGAGCTGTGCGATAGGCCGCGCACCCATCGTAAAAATATCACGGTTGATACCACCCACGCCCGTGGCTGCGCCTTGGTACGGTTCTAAGGCCGAGGGGTGATTGTGCGATTCGATTTTGAAACTACACGCCAGCCCGTCGCCGATGTCCACCAGACCTGCGTTTTCTTCGCCTGCTTTGGCGAGCATGCGCTCGGAGTCGCGCGGGAGGGTTTTGAGCCAAACGATGGAGTTTTTGTACGAACAGTGTTCGGACCACATCACCGAAAAAATACTCAGCTCGGTGAAGTTGGGGGTACGCCCAAGAATTTCTTTGATGCGTTCAAACTCGTCGGGGAGAATCCCTAATTTTTTAGCGGTTTCGACAGTGGGTAGTGCTTCCAAAATATTGAATGAGTGAATGTTTGAATGAGCGAATGAGTGTTTGTGTCAGCAATTTTCATTCTGAATAGATATAGTGCAAAAGGAATACAAAAATCCAAAATGGCTACTGGAAAATCCGTTGGAATCAGTTAAATCCCTTCAATCTGTGTTCTATTTTTATGAAAAAAATCAATAGCCAATAATTGCCTAATACAGCATCCTGAACCGCACGGTGGCTTCTACTTCTCTAATGGATTGGACAAACTCCTCGCTGTAACTGCTGCTTTCTACGTCCATGATAACGTAGCCAATTTGCTCGTTGGTTTTGAGGTATTGTCCTGTGATATTGACATTATATTTGGCAAAGATATTGTTGAGTTTGGCCAAAATCCCTGGTACGTTGCGGTGAATATGCAACAGGCGGTGACAGCCTTTTAAGACGGGCAACTGCACCTCGGGGAAATTGACACTGCCCGTGCTGCTGCCGTTGTTGATGTACTCCAACAGTCGCTCAGGAACGTAGTTGCCAATGCTTTCTTGGGCTTCTTCGGTGCTACCGCCGATGTGTGGCGTCAAGATGACGTTGGGTAGGTCGCGTAGTTCGCTCTCAAACGGCTCTTTGTTGGTTTTAGGCTCGTATGGAAACACGTCCACACCCGCACCCGCTACTTTTCCTGCTTTGAGGGCTTCTACGAGGGCTGCGACATCTACCACGTGTCCACGGGCGAGGTTGAGAAACACCACATGGTCTTTCATCAATTCAAACTCACGCTTGCCAATGAGGTTTTTGTTTTCTTTGCGTCCGTCAATGTGCAAGCTCACCACGTCGGCGATTTGGAGTAGCTCGTCCAGCGACCGTAGTTTTTTGGCATTGCCGATGGGCATTTTGTCCACAATATCGTAAAAATACACCTCCATACCGAGGGCTTCTCCGATAACCGACAACTGCGTGCCGATGTGACCGTAGCCCACCAAGCCGAGTTTTTTGCCGCGCACTTCAAAGCTATTGTTGGCAGATTTGTCCCACTTTCCCGCGTGCATACCATTGCTCTTGGGGAAGATATTGCGAATGAGCATAATCATCTCTCCCACGGCGAGTTCGACCACCGAGCGAGTGTTGCTGTACGGAGCGTTGAACACGGCCACGCCGCGTTCGGTCGCGGTTTTGAGGTCTATTTGGTTGGTCCCGATACAAAATGCCCCGATAGTCATCAATCGAGGGGCGTTTTCGAGGACACGCCGCGTCACCATCGTTTTGGAACGAATCCCCAAAATGGTCACGTCTTTTATTTTTTCGATAAGCTCGTCTTCGTCCAATGCACCCTTGACAAATTCTACATTGAAGCCCTCCCGCTCAAACGACTCCCGCGCTACGGGGTGGACATTTTCGAGCAAAAGTACCTTGATACGACTTTTGGGGTACGATTGGGCGCGGGGAAGCTGGTTCAAAAACAAAAACTCGTCCAATGACGGCACCACGTGGTCGGCTACCCCCATGACGCGCTCGCGCTCTACGTTTTCGGTGAACGCATAAAAACGATTGGCCAAGCCAGCGGCTTTGAGTTCGTAGTCGGTGTAGCCGTCGCCGATGGCATAGACATCACCTTCGAGTTGAAGGGCTTGGAGGAGTTTTACTTTGCCTTTGTCTTTGGAGAGGACATTGGACTCATCCACGCCTACGACGTTGCCTTCATCGTCAAACACAAACGTATTGGCATAGACATTTTCTTCTTTGATGCCCAACTCTGTGACGATAGGCACGATAAACTCTTTGAAGCCACTCGAAACAATGAGGATATTGTCGGCAAATTCGTTCAAAAAAGCACGATTGCGAGCAAACGAATCAGAGACTTTGGTCCGAAGAAACTCCACCAAATCGTCAATGTGAGCGCGATTGGCTTGGAGAAGTTCAATACGGTGGCGAAGCCCTTCGGCAAAGGGCATTTCGCCATTCATGCCTTTATCGGTGAGGTCGCGGATTTGCTGCACGATATTTTCGCGTTGGGGATTGCCCGCCAAAGCGATGTGAGCGAGTTCGTCCAAGCCTTCAACTTTGGTGAAGGTACTGTCAAAATCAATAACGTAGTAGGTTTGCTCGAGTGTGTCGGTCATTATCAATGTATGGTGGATGAAATCGCAAATTTACTTTTCGTTTTGCGTATTTCCACATCTATTGTCACAAACCGTATTTTTTGTGGGTGAAAAGCGGCAGGAAGCCTTATAATAGCAGTCGCGTGGCTCTGCCGCGCGACTGCGGGATCTGATAGTTCGCGTTGTAAACGCAAACTATCAGAAAAACGTTGAGTAAAGTCATTGAATACCCTACAAAGGTAGCAGTTTGCCTGCCAAGTCTGTGTGCTTATTGTTCCAAAAACTTGGTGTATTGTTGCGTTGATTTAGTTTATTGTTTCATTCTCTAACGTTTTTCCACTATCGCTTCAAGCCCCTTTTCGCGTAGGTAGCTTTGCCAGTCGGTCAAAATATTTTTCTTCAACACGCGGGGGAATTTATTTTGACCGCCCATTTTGCCGCGTTTTTCCATCCAT
>JALOLW010000018.1 GCA_025455795.1 Spirosomataceae bacterium | reverse complement strand
CAATCTCCAAATCATCGGCGTGCGCTTTGAGGTATGACAGGGCCGCCACGGCAGACTCTTTCATCACATCGCCCAACTGCCCCGAAAGCGTCAGGCCGCCTTTGCCACGGCTGAGGCTTGATTCGATAAACAAAATATCACCACCCACGGGCGTCCAAGCCAAGCCCGTCACGATGCCCGCGAGGTTGTCGTCTTGGTACAAATCTTTGTCAAACACCTCAGCACCAAGTAGTTTCTCGATTTGTTCGCTTTTGATGGGTTTGGGGAGATCCTCTTCCATCGCCACCGATTTGGCAATTTTTCGGGTCAATGTTCCGATTTTTTGTTCCAAATTTCTCACCCCCGACTCACGCGTGTAATGCTCAATGATGGCCTGTATGGCTTTATCGTCAACCGAAAACGACTTGGCATCCAAGCCGTGTTCTTTGCGCTGCTTCGGAATGAGGTATTTTTTGGCGATTTGGAGTTTTTCCTCGACCGTGTAGCCCGTCAATTCGATGATTTCCATGCGGTCGCGCAGGGCGGGGTGGATGGTTTCGAGCGAGTTGGCAGTGGCAATAAACAACACTTTGGAGAGGTCGTACTCTACCTCCATGTAGTTGTCGGTGAAAGCGTTATTTTGTTCAGGGTCAAGTACTTCCAGCAAAGCCGAGGCAGGGTCACCCCGAAAATCTGAGCCTACTTTGTCAATTTCATCCAAGATAAAAACGGGGTTTGACGAACCCGCCTTTTTGATGTTTTGGATGATTTTGCCGGGCATCGCCCCGATGTAGGTTTTGCGGTGTCCACGGATTTCGGCTTCGTCGTGCAAGCCACCGAGTGCCATGCGGATGTACTTGCGTCCGAGGGCTTTGGCTACTGATTTTCCGAGCGAGGTTTTGCCCACGCCGGGAGGGCCGTACAAACACAAAATCGGTGCTTTTAAGCTGTTTTTGAGTTTCAAAACGGCCAAATATTCGATGATGCGTTCTTTGATTTTTTCGAGACCGTAGTGGTCGGTGTCCAAAATCTTTTGGGCGCGTTTGAGGTCAAAATTGTCTTTGGTAAACTCCCCCCACGGCAGTTCGACCATCAGTTCCAAATAATTGAGTACCAACGGATAATCAGGGGCCATCGGGTTGATGCGTTGGAGCTTTTGTGCTTCTTTCTCGAAGTGTTTGCCCACGGCTTGCGGCCATTTTTTCTTGGCCGCTCGCTTCCGAATATCCTCCAACTCGCGCTCGGGGGTTTCGACACCCAACTCGTCTTGCAGCACTTTCATCTGCTGACGCAAGAAGTAGTCGCGCTGCTGCTGGTCTATGTCCGAACTGGCCTTCGACTGAATGTCGCGTTTGAGTTCGAGCATATGGATTTCGCGCATCATCAGTTCGAGCAGTTTGGTGGCTTGCTCGGTGATGGTTGGTTTTTCCAAAAGGTCCTGTTTTTCGGGAACTTCGGTATTGATATTGGAAGACAAAAAGTGCGTCAGGAAAATCGGACTTTCGATATTGTCCAAAGCGATTCGCGCTTCTTGAGGAATGTCGGGATTGAGGCGCAAAATCCGCAAGGCCGAATCGCGCAGCGACTGAATCAGTGCTTTCGACTCTTTCTTGTTGGGATGCGGAAACACGTCTTCAAACGGGTCTATTTTGGCCGTCATGTAGGGGTCATCGCGCAGGTATTTGATGACCGAAAACCGCTGACGACCTTGCAAAATGATGGTTGTGTTGCCATCGGGCAGGGTAATCATTTTGATGATGTAGCCCATCGTTCCGATTTCGTACAAATCGTCGCGGGTGGGTTCGGCCTTGTCTTGGCTACGCTGCGAAATCACCCCGATGATGCGGTCGCCTTTGTAGGCTTTTTTGACCAAACGGATAGATTTCTGACGACCTACGGTGACAGGAATGACCATCCCAGGGAAAAGGACGGTGTTTCGCAAAGGTAAAATGGGCAATTCTTCGGGCATTTCGATGGGTTCGTCGTCGCCATCAAGCCCACTTAGAGGAAGAATTTCTACGCTATCCAAATCCGATTCGGCTAACATAAGGCGGGTATATAATTCGTTGGGATCAAGATTCATACTGGGAGGCTGTCGTTTTTGACAGAAAAAGATGGGACAAGATAACGAATAAACTAATACAATGGCTGTTTGTTGAAAAGAATATTCTATTGAACAATGAATTTCGACCCATTATTGCGTATTCAATATTTCTTAAAAATCTGAAAAGCCCTCGGATTTCCGAGGGCTTTGGTATCAGTACGAAGCTGAGGGGCAGGTGATTACATCATGCCGCCCATGCCGCCACCGTGTGAGTGAGGAGCTTCAGCTTTTTCTTCTGGTTCGTCGGCAATCATGCACTCTGTGGTGAGCAACAAGCCCGCAATAGAGGCTGCGTTTTCCAAGGCCAAACGAGTCACTTTCTTGGGGTCAATGATACCCGCTGCGAAGAGGTCTTCAAAAGTGTCGTTTTTGGCGTTGTAGCCGTAGCCACCGTCTTGCTCTTTGATTTTGTTGATGACCACCGAGCCTTCGCCACCGGCATTGGCTACGATGGTACGAAGTGGCGATTCCAACGCTTGACGGATGATGTTTACGCCCGTTACTTCGTCTTCGTTGATGGTATTGACGTTATCCAACGCGCTGATGGCACGGATAAGAGCCACACCACCACCCGTTACGATGCCTTCTTCTACGGCGGCGCGGGTAGCGTGAAGTGCGTCGTCCACGCGGTCTTTCTTTTCTTTCATTTCTACTTCGGTAGCAGCACCGATGTAGAGAATCGCTACGCCACCCGACAACTTCGCCAAACGCTCTTGCAATTTCTCGCGGTCGTAGTCAGAGGTTGTTACTTCGATTTGGGCTTTGATTTGGTTTACACGGGCCTTGATTTGCTCTTGGTCGCCCGAGCCGTTTACGATGGTCGTGTTGTCTTTATCAACGATGATTTTTTCGCAGTGACCGAGGTAAGAAAGGTCGGCGTTTTCGAGTTTGAAGCCGCGCTCTTCGGCAATCACCGTGCCACCTGTCAAGATAGCGATGTCTTCGAGCATGGCCTTGCGGCGGTCGCCGAAGCCTGGCGCTTTGACGGCACATACTTTCAACGCGCCACGGATTTTGTTCACTACCAAAGTAGCAAGTGCCTCGCCATCAACGTCTTCGGCGATGATCAACAACGGACGGCCTGTCTGAGCGACACCTTCCAACACGGGCAAAAGTTCTTTCATTGAAGATACTTTTTTCTCCGAAATCAAGATGAAAGGTTTCTCCAACTCGGCTTCCATTTTCTCGGCGTTGGTCACGAAGTAAGGTGACAAATAGCCACGGTCAAACTGCATCCCTTCTACGGTCTTCACTTCGGTTTCGGTACCACGGGCTTCTTCTACCGTGATGACACCCTCCGTGCCTACTTTCTTCATGGCGTCGGCAATCATGTTACCGATTTCTTCGTCGTGGTTGGCCGAGATAGTGGCTACCTGCGCGATTTTACCGAAATCGTCGCCTACGGTTTGCGCTTGAGCGGCGAGGTTTTCTACGACAGCGTTTACGGCTTTGTCAATACCACGCTTCAAATCCATAGGATTGGCACCAGCGGCTACGTTTTTAGAACCGATGGCATAGATAGACTGAGCCAATACGGTTGCCGTTGTAGTACCGTCACCAGCGGCGTCGGCGGTTTTAGAGGCTACTTCTTTCACGAGTTGGGCACCCATGTTTTCCATTGGGTCTTTCAACTCGATTTCTTTGGCCACTGTCACACCGTCTTTGGTGATAGCAGGTGAACCAAACTTCTTGTCAATGATGACGTTGCGGCCCTTAGGACCGAGGGTTACTTTAACGGCGTTGGCAAGGGTGTCCACGCCAGTCTTGATTTTGTTGCGTGCTTCGGTATCAAAAAATATTTTCTTAGCCATGTTTTTATCAATTAGTGAGTGAGTGAATTAATGAATGAGTGAATGGTTATCGGTTAATCGTTATTCGGATAACAATTAAACCAGTAACGAATAACAGTTAAACAGATAACACTTAGACAATAGCAAAAATGTCAGATTCGCGCATGATGAGGTACTCTTGGCCTTCCACGGTGATTTCAGTACCAGCGTACTTACCATACAAAATCGTGTCGCCTACTTTGACGCTCATAGGCTCGTCTTTTTTGCCTGGCCCTACGGCTACTACAGTGCCACGTTGGGGTTTTTCTTTGGCGGTATCAGGAATGATGATGCCAAAAGCGGTTTTTTCTTCGGCAGGGGCGGCTTGCACGAGCACGCGGTCTGCGAGGGGCTTTACATTAACTTGTTCTGCAACTGCTGACATAATTATCAGGGTTTTATGGTGATACAAAATGTTTAAACTTACCAGTAAGTTTTGTCGGTGACAAAGTTAGCATATTTCGTGCCAGCCGTTTTTTGGCTTATTTTACTGACATTTTTTCAGTTTACTGTCATTATCAACGGCAAAGTCTGCCATTTTCCGAATTTTCGTTGGCAGTTTTGAAAAAAATAGCAGATTTTGTTTGGCAGTAATCCGCTTTTTTCTAAATTGCTTTTTTTTATCACACTACTGTTATGACACATCTTCCTCACAACTGGCTCACCGAAGGGTGGATTGATTTCGAGTACAAGAAGTATTTGTTATTGGCTTATTTACAGAAAGTTACGGGCAATTTTGAACAACATCGGCTTTTCCCCGATTTGCCCGAACTACGCACACACTACCAAAATGCTTCCCAACTCAAAGCCTCCAAAGAAGAAATACAGGCGGCTTTTCCGAAAAAATTGCTGGGTATTCATCCCGAAAAAAAACAGTTGGTTTATGAAAAAATGCAAGAATCGGCGTCTTTGGCAGAGATTGACAGTATTTTGGCGTACGCTCTGCCACTTTTTCAGCAGACACTTGCACAGGGACAAGCACGCGCTACCGACATAGAGGCGCAATTGACTTTTGCGCCCGTGGGCATTGTACCCCTGCAAACGCACGAAGGCTACTTGTTTCTTTACCGCGCTCGCGTGGCCGAAACCGACATCTATCAGTACCGCATCAAGCTCTTCGACAACCAAGTACAACGTATCGTGGACACGACGTATCTCCAAACTATCCGCAAAAACCTCTCGACGACTTTTGAGGGCATCAAGCTGACCCTTTTGCGGCAGCGGCGCGACCTGCCCAACCCCGCTACCTATCTCATAGAATCGCCGCGCGACTATCCCCTCCACGAAACGCTCCTCCCCCTCGCCAAAAAACTGATAGCGAAATACGTGGTGACGGAGTGAAATAATACGACCTATTGAAAGCAGTATTATGATTGGAACACATTCATTCAGTATCTATCAATTTATAGATAAAACAAGTTGTTATTTTTCTATTGGCAAATGTTTTATCTAATAATACGCTATTTGTTATACACTATTTAGCAAAAAATATCTTTTTTTAGAAAAAGTGTTGAAATTAGTTTCATCAAGACGTACTTCTATTGCACCATTCTCCGTAATTTTGCACTTGATTTAGAAAAATCACGCAAAAACTGCAAACTCATTTAACTATTCCAATAATGTCCACTGCAACAAGCACGTACGTACCGTACAAAGTAAAAGACATCACGTTGGCCGATTGGGGCCGCAAAGAAATTCGTTTGGCTGAGGCCGAAATGCCTGGCTTGATGGCCCTCCGTGCCGAGTACGGCGCGTCGAAGCCCCTCGCAGGCGCACGCATCGCAGGGTGCTTGCATATGACTATCCAAACGGCCGTATTGATTGAAACACTCACCGCTTTGGGCGCCGAAGTCACCTGGTCATCTTGCAACATCTTCTCTACCCAAGACCACGCCGCCGCTGCTATCGCTGCTGCGGGTATCTCGGTGTATGCCTGGAAAGGCATGAACGCCGAAGAGTTTGATTGGTGCATCGAGCAGACGCTTTTCTTCGGTGAAGAGCGCAAGCCCCTCAACATGATTCTCGACGACGGTGGCGACTTGACCAACATGGTGTTTGACAACTATCCCGAACTTATTGCGGGTATCGGCGGCTTGTCAGAAGAAACGACTACGGGCGTACACCGCTTGTACGAGCGCATGAAAAATGGCACGTTGTATTTGCCTTCTATCAACGTAAACGATTCTGTAACAAAATCTAAGTTTGACAACAAATACGGCTGCAAGGAGTCATTGGTGGACGCTATTCGTCGTGCTACTGACTTGATGTTGGCTGGTAAAGTAGCCGTTGTGGCTGGTTATGGTGACGTAGGCAAGGGTTCTGCCGAGTCGCTCCGTGGCGCAGGTTGCCGCGTACTGGTGACCGAGATTGACCCTATCTGCGCACTCCAAGCGGCAATGGATGGCTTTGAAGTTGTACCGATGGACGAAGCCGCTACCCGCGCCAACATTTTCGTAACGGCTACGGGCAACATCAACATCATCAAAGACCGTCACTTCAAAGCCATGAAAGACAAGGCCGTAGTGTGTAACATCGGTCACTTTGACAATGAGATTGATATGGCGTGGTTGAACAGCAACTACGGTAGCACCAAAGAGCAAATCAAACCACAGGTGGATTTGTACAACGTGGACGGCAAAGAAATCATCGTGCTGGCCGAAGGTCGTTTGGTGAACTTGGGCTGTGCCATGGGTCACCCTTCATTTGTGATGTCAAACTCATTCTGTAACCAAACATTGGCGCAGATTGAGCTTTACACCAACCCTGGCAAATACGAGAAGAAAGTATATATCTTGCCTAAGCATTTGGACGAGAAAGTAGCCGCTTTGCACTTAGGCCATATCGGGGCCAAACTCGAAAAGTTGGATGAAGAGCAAGCCGCTTACATCGGCGTAACCGTCGAAGGACCATTCAAGTCAGATTTGTACCGCTATTAATATTGAGTAATCAGTATTGAAGGTCTTTTCAATCAAAAATCGCTGTTCGGTGTTCACTGAACAGCGATTTTTTATGGTAAGGACTGCCGACGGTTTTTACGTATTTTGCCTTGTACAACTTGTGTAAGCATTCGCACATCTTGCCGTCGTAGATTTTCGTTAAGGCCGCTATTTTTGTTAATGACCTCTTTAGATAGCGACAGGCTTATCCTTATTGCTTTCCCAAAAAAAGAAATGAAAAATTTGGCCGCACTGACGCCTTTTGTCTAATTTCGCCTAATCATTTCCCCGCAATACCTAACCATCAATGACTCCCTCTCTACCGTACCACGTTCCCGTCATGTTGACTGATTGTTTAGAAGGGCTTCATTTACAGCCCGAAGGAATTTATGTGGATGTAACTTTTGGCGGCGGGGGACATTCCAAAGCGATTTTGGCAAAACTCGGCGAAAAAGGACGGCTGTTGTCGTTTGACCAAGACCCGGACGCCAAAGCCAATGCCCAAGCTATTGAAGATAAGCGGTTTACTTTTGTGGATGCCAACTTTCGCTATCTTCAAAAATACTTGCGCTTGTACGGCGTTAAACAAGTAGATGGTATTTTGGGTGATTTGGGCGTATCGTCGCATCAGTTTGATACGCCTGAGCGTGGTTTTTCGACGCGCTTTGAAGCCGAACTTGACATGCGCATGAATCCCCGCGCAGGTACTACTGCCCGCGAACTCGTCAATACTTATTCGGCAGAGGATTTGCACAAAATCTTGGGAATGTACGGAGAGTTGCACAACGCCAAAACTGCCGCCCAAGCCCTCGTGGCAGCGCGCGCCAATCGTCCTTTGGAAACCGTTCAAGACCTCAAAAACGCGCTACAACGCTACGCGCCGCGCGGTAAAGAAAATAAATATTTTGCCCAAGTGTTTCAGGCGTTGCGTATCGAAGTAAACGACGAAATGAGCGCATTGCAGGAGTTTTTGACCCAAACGGCGGATGTCCTCAAACCCGCTGGACGGCTCGTGGTGATGTCTTATCATTCGTTGGAAGATAGGCTCGTCAAAAATTTTATCAACAAGGGCAAGTTTTTTGGCGAAGTAGAAAAAGATTTGTTTGGCAACGAACTCAAACCGTTGGCGAGTGTCACTCGAAAACCCTTGGAAGCGTCGGAAGAAGAAATCACCCAAAACCCCCGCGCCCGCAGCGCAAAGCTGAGAATAGCGGAAAAGGTGTGAAAGTTTGGCGTTTATCGTTTGGAGGTTTATCGTTTTTAATTTCTGACTATTCACTCAATCACTCATTCACAATTCACTCATTAAAAAAATGGCTGTTAACGTAATCAGAGATGACAGGCCCGCACCCAAGCCGAAGAAAATGAACAGCAAAGTGCTGCGTTGGTTGGGGCAATGGTTTGACGTAGAAAAATGGTTGGGCGGACGAGAGTTTCCCGTCAAATACATTGACAGTGCGCTGTTTTTGCTGGGCTTGGGCCTGATTGTAGTGTTTTTTCGTATCAACGCCGAGCGACAAGTTCGCCAACTTCGCAAAGCCACCGAAGAAGTAAACAACCTACGAGCGGCTTACACCATCCGCAAAGCCCACTATGTCAAAATGGGAAAAGCGTCGGAAATAGCCCCCAAAGTAGCCAAAAGCGGTCTCAAAGAAAGCCGCGAAGCCCCGAAACAGGTAGTGGTAGGCAGTAAGTAGTAGGCAGTAATTTAATCACTCATTCACACATTCTCTCATTCCCGCATTCACTCATTCCTGCATTTTTCTCTCCATGGCATCTTCATCCAAAAACATTCGTCAAGATATTTTTCAACGCTCTTGGGTAGTATCAGCGGGTTTGTTGCTGATCGGGGCGTTGGTGGTGTATCGGGTTTTTTACATCCAACACTACGACCGCTACAAAGGCAAACCGTGGATTGATTACCTTTCCAAAACCGTCAGAATAGACACGATTCCTGCCATGAGGGGCAATATTTACGCCCACGATGGGAGTTTGTTGGCTACCTCTTTGCCCTACTTTGAGGTGTCGCTCGACCCCACCGTGACCGATAGCACCTACTTTTATTCGCGCTTGGATTCGTTGGCATTTTTGATGGAAAAAACGTTCGGACAGCGCACCGCCGCCGACTACAAACGCGAGATTGTTTTTGCCCGACACGAATTTGAAAAAAACAACAAACTTGGCAACCGCAACATCCGACTCCTCAACCGCAAAATCACCTATCGTGAATATAACTTGATGACCAACCAGCCGTTTCAAAAAATGGTAGTTGATAAAGACAACAAAAAAAAGCTACTCAAATGGAAAGGTTGGCCGTTTTTTAGAAAGTTTGCATACACAGGTCGCAGTCGCGGCGGCAAGCTCACCGTTTTTTATGAACGCTACAATCCCTTTGGCGCACTTGCCAAACGTACCGTGGGCGATTTGGACAAAAAAACGAAGCGCGGCTTGGTGGGGATTGAGGCCAGTTATGACAAAAAACTCGCGGGCGTGCCGGGCGTAGGACTCTTTCGGGTACTCGACGACCAGAGTTTTATGCCCAACGACGACGACGAGGGCCTACAACCCGTGAATGGGCAGGATTTGCACACGACGATTGACGTCAATTTTCAGGACATTGCCGAAACCGCCCTCCGCAATACCCTCCGCCGCTACCGTGCCGACTACGGCTGTGTCATTGTGATGGAAGTGCAAACGGGCGAGATTCGGGCCATCGCCAACCTCACCCGCGACAAAGACTCGACTTATTTTGAGAAACTCAATTACGCGCTGGCGGGTTTGGGCAATCCCGGCTCTACTTTCAAACTCCCCACCATGCTTGCCGCGCTGGAAGAAGGACTTCCGCTCAACCGTGTTTATCATACTGGCAACGGGATTGTGCAGTACAGCACCGCTACGATTAGAGATACCAAGCGTACTGGACACGGCAGTATCACTGCCCAAGAAGTGTTTGAAAAGTCGTCCAACGTAGGTATTCACTTGATTATGAAGGATTATTTTTACGCCAAACCCGACAAATATTTGGGGTATTTAAAACGCTTTCACCTGCGCGAGCCTACCAACATCGCCATGAAAGGCGAACCTGAGCCGCGCGTGCGTACCCCCAAAGACCGACTTTGGAGCAAAATTTCGATGCCACTGATGAGCTACGGCTACGAGTCCGAACTGACCCCTTTGCAGATGTTGGCTTTTTACAATGCCGTTGCCAACGACGGCTATTGGGTACGCCCGATGCTCATCAAAGAAGTCAGGCAAGCCGACGAGGTTGTTCAACAAATGCCCGTCTATAAAGCCCCCGAACCAATCGCCCACCCCAATTCACTTCGCAAAGCGCGGGTTATTTTGGAAGGAGTGGTAGAACACGGTACGGCTACCAACATCAAAAATCCGAATTACAAGATTGCGGGCAAAACGGGTACTGCCCAAAAACTGGTCAATGGTCGCTACGTACCGGGGCTTTTCAATACGTCGTTTATTGGGTATTTTCCCGCCGACAAGCCGCGTTACAGTGTGTTGGTGATGGTGGATAGTCCGCGTGGGTTTAGCATGGAGCAATTGTACGCGGGTAGCGTGGCCGCGCCCGTGTTCAAGGAGGTGGCCGACCGCATCATCGGGTATGACGTCAAGATGCACCCACCGATGGCACAGCGCAAAAATCGCACCGACGAAATGACCCAACAGCTCCGCGCGGGCAATGCCGACGACTTGCGGCTCATCGCCGAAGAAATGAACCTAGAAGCTCCCGTCAATGTAAATGGCTGGGTAGGTGCCCAAAAAGACGGCAACAGTATCACGTGGGCCAATCGTGACAGTGACCCCAACAAAATCCCGAATCTGAAAGGCATGAGTCTCCGCGACGCGCTCTATCTGCTCGAAAATCACGGCTTCAAAGTGAGCTATCAAGGCAAGGGGAAAGTCAAATCTTACGAATACAAAAGCGGTGTGTGCGCGTTGGTGTTGGGGCCTTAGACCAGCTTGTGTTTGATGGCGTATTTGATGATGCCAATGGCATTTTTGACGTCCAATTTCCGCAAAATATTGTGTCGGTGCGTTTCTACCGTGCCGACGCTGATGAAAAGCCGCTCGGCAATTTCGGTCGTAGAGAGTTCTTGGGCAATGAGGCGGATGATTTCCAACTCTCGCGCGGTCACGGCCACGGGTTCGGCGGGGATGTCGTTGGCGGCCTGCGTTGCCGACGGACTCAGCAGTTCTTTCATCACGGCCTCGCTAAAATACTTGTCGCCGTTGGCTACGGTGGTGAGCGCGCGTTCGAGTTCAGCACGGTTGGCTTTCTTCATTACGTAGCCCGAAATCCCCGCCTGAAACGCCTTACGAATGGTATCGGCATCTTCTGACACGGTGAGCATCAAGATTTTGACGTGCGGAAACGTGCTTCGCACTTGCAGCGTCAAATCCACCCCCGTCAGATAAGGCATGCTCAAATCTGTCACCAACACATCTACCTCATTGACATCCAGAAAGTCCAACACTTTGCGGCTATCGTTGAGCGTTCCGACCACTTCCATGCTCGGAATCGTCGAAATAAGGAGCGACAAGCTGTCCAACACTATCTGGTGGTCGTCGGTGATGAGTACGCGCGTGGGCATCGGAGTAGGGTTTTGCTATTCAAAAGTAGCAATAGAATTTGATTTGCCAAACGAACATCTCTACGCTCCTATCACCAGTTTTTGAGATTGTAGTCTGAATTTCTTAATTTTGGCTAACAAATACTGCAAAGAACATGGTAGTGACCGAACCCAACACTTCAGCAAGCCATCTTTGTGAGTCAAGAGAGTTATTGGGTTTCTACCTATACTCGTACCGAAGACCCTAAAAAATGGCTTCAAACGGATAGCATTTCATTGGAAGAAAGGACCACAATTGATGCGTTTTCGGTACAGATGAAAGATATTTATCGAAAAGTGACATTTTGACATGACTTTTGACATCAAGGCCGAACTGGCCAAAATCCCCGCCGAACCAGGGGTATATCGGTATTTTGACGAAACGGGTGAAATCATCTACGTGGGCAAGGCCAAAAACCTCAAAAATCGCGTCAGTAGCTACTTTGTCAAAAACCACCCCGACCGCAAAACGCGCCGTTTGGTGAGTCAAATTCGACGGTTGGAATTTACCATTGTCCATACCGAATTTGACGCTTTACTGCTTGAAAATCAGCTCATCAAGCGGTACCAACCCCGCTTCAATATCCTCCTCAAAGACGATAAGTCGTATCCGTTTATCAAAGTATTCAACGAACCCTACCCGCGTGTGGAGGTGACACGCCGCGTGGACAAAAAAACGGGCAAACACTTCGGACCTTTTGCCAACGTGCGGGCCATGTACAACCTCATGGATATGTTTCGGGAACTTTACACGCTCCGTACCTGCAACCTCAGCCTCACGCCCGACAACATCGCGGCGGGCAAATACAAAGTGTGCATGGAGTACCACCTCAAGCGCTGCAAAGGCCCCTGCGTAGGCTTGCAACCCCTCGAAGAGTACGAGCGTGAAATCGAACAAATTGAGCAGATTTTGAAAGGACAGTTGAACATTCCGCAGCAGTACTTCAAAGAAAACATGATTACGGCTGCCGAGAAGTTGGCCTTTGAAAAAGCCCACGAGTGGAAAACCAAACTCGAATTGCTCCAAAATTTTCAGGCCAAGTCCACCGTGGTCAATCCCAAAATCGGGGATGTGGACGTGACGGCTATTGCCTCCGACGAGGAAGCTGCTTACGTCAATTACCTCAAAATCACCAACGGCTACATCGTGGCCGCGCAGACCATTGAAGTCAAAAAGAAACTCGACGAAACCGACGCCGAAATCTTGGCTTTGGTGCTTTTTGAAATGCGGACCACCTACGAAAGCACGTCCAAAGAAATCATTACCAACATCGAAATAGACACTGATTTTAAGGCCGATATTACCATTCCCAAAATCGGCGACAAGCGCAGTCTGCTCGACATCGCGCTCAAAAACGTGCATTATTTCCGCAAAGAAAAAGCCGAACGCCAACTCATCGAAGCCAGTGCCACCACCAATCGCCGCGACCGCGTACTGATTAAACTCAAAGCCGACCTCCAACTCAAAAACTTGCCTCGGCACATTGAGTGTTTTGACAACTCCAACATCCAAGGTACCAACCCAGTCGCGGCGATGGTGTGTTTCAAAGAAGGCCGTGCCTCGAAGCAAGATTATCGGCATTTTAGCATCAAGACGGTCATCGGCCCCAACGACTTCGCCAGTATGCACGAAGTAGTAACGCGCCGCTACACCCGCCTGCTCGAAGAAAACGCCCCGCTACCCGACCTCATCGTGATAGACGGTGGCAAAGGCCAACTCGGTGCGGCTTGTGATGCCCTCAAAGCCTTAGATTTATACGGCAAAATCCCGATTGTAGGAATAGCGAAGCGGTTGGAGGAGATTTATTATCCCGAAGATTCGCTGCCGTTGTACATTGACAAAAAGTCTGAATCTCTGCGACTTATCCAGCAAATTCGCGACGAAGCGCACCGTTTTGCTATCACCTACCACCGCGACAAGCGCAGCCGAGCGGCGATAGTGAGCGAACTGGAAAACGTAGAAGGGATTGGCAAAAAAACGGCAGCCCAACTTCTCAAAATATTCAAAAGCGTGAAAGCCATCCGCGAAGCCGACGAAGCTCAAGTCGCCGAAACAGTAGGCAAAGACAAAGCCCAAAAAATCAAAGCCTATTTTGCAATGTTGGCCAACGAATAAAGCCGTCAATGCGTTGTAAACGCAACGCTTGTGCTGTTCTCGTTGCAAACGAGAACAATCATTAGGCTACAGCATATCCTGAAAAATGCCTTGCAAGAGGGGGTATAAAACCCAAAACAATATCTTGGCGATCAACCCCCGCTTCCATAAGTTCATCCACCACTTCGCGCTCGGTATTGTTGCATTGCATCCATATTTTGTCATTTATAATGTCGAAATGGAAGATTGGGCCGAAAGTATAAAGGTTGTTTTGCCAGCCGATAGAGAGTAATTGAAAGCTATTGTTTTCTCTATCAATAATGATACGCCGCTTGATGTTTTCGTCCGCGTAGGTATTTGTTTCGGCGTTGTAGCGGTTCAAAAAATCAATAATAATATCTTGATATTTTTTTATTTTATCCATTGTACTATTTCATTTTTGAAAGGATTATAGACGATTACTTTTGCTTGAATACGCGCCAATGATTTCTGAATAATGGGTTTTAGGAAAAAACGCATCCAGATATCTTCTGGAATAGCCAAAAATAAAGTACGTTGAGGGTCTTTTACTTCTAAAGCAACGTAATAATCATTGAATTGCCCCACGGCTTTATGAAACTCATTGACAGTAGAGGGTGCAATAAAACTCTTGACTTCAACCGCAATTGTCGTTTCATCTTTTTGTGCCGCAATGAGGGGTTCTGCTCCAAAATCAATTTCATAGCCAACATCATCTACTTTCAAAGGGTAAGGGTCATGGGTTATTATCCAACCATCTTTTTCTAATGCAAGGCGTACATTTTCGTGGTAGAAATCTTTTGCCATAATTTTTTTCAACAAATTTAAACTGTTTTGAATACATTTACTCTACAATTATCCAGAAAACATAATTCATGTCCAATCATGCGTCGTACTTGTGTTTTATTTTTTTTGTTGAGTTGGAGCGTTTGTGCAGCCGCTCAAAACCTCAAAATCGCCATTACCAAAGCCACTTTTTCGTACAAACAGGACGAAACAAATTTTTACATGATACAGTACAAAGTGCTGAGTGGCAGCCCTGTGGGAGGTGAAAGAGTGGCATTGACAGCGCTCCAAAATGGTCAAATCAAAGGCTACGGTTCGCTTTATGTGTCCACCAGCCTCAAAACGGGCGAGACCACCAAATACGAAGACGAGATAAGCGTAGCGGGTGGGCCGATTGCGGTAGGCACCACACTCGTTTCGCACGATTTGGTCAATATCAATCTCCCCGCCAACCGCACGTTTTCGTTCAAAACCCAACAGGCTTTTTTGGGCAATACCAACAAAGACTTTTTTGCCCCCATCCAAAACCTCAAAGGCACGATTCAGGTGGGCGATATGCTGGAATATGTCAATGACAAAGGCCAACGAGGCAAAGCCAAAATCACCGACATTGACATCGAAAAGATTCACATCAAAACCCTCGTAGAAGGCATCGCAGGGACGGCTTTCATCACTGTGGTATCGGATACCGAAAACGATTTTACCAACGCCACCGTCACGTCGGTCGGAGGGCTCAAAAATGTACCCGCTACCACTACTAAATCTACCGAAACAGCCGCCAAAGCAGCACCCAAAGGCAAAACAAAGACCATCCCCGTCAATGCCGTGCTGGAAAATAGTGACGTCAAAATCACCGTTCACAACCTCATCAAGTTCAATCCCGACCCTGCCAACAGTCAGTACGACATCTTCAAGGTGGACTATTCGCTCGACTACTACATCGTGGACTGCACCATCGAAAACAAGACCAACAAGCCCGTGGATGCGGGTGAGTACATGCTACGGTTCAATTTTTTTGACAAAAATGGCAAAAGTGCCGACGAGTTTTTGCGGGTATTCAAAAGTGAAAACAGCAAAGACGAAGTAAAAAAAGACGCCGAAAAAATTGATGTGAACGTGTTTGGCGGTACGAGCAAAATTCGCCTCAGTCAAGTCATGGTCAAGTACCAAGACTTTGTGCCAGACTACGACACCAAGCACAAAGCCGCCGCCAACGCGATTATGAAAGAACTGGCCCCCAAACAGAAAATCCGAAGCGAATTGGCGACGCTGATGGGCGTGCCGCCGTCGTACAAAATCGAAGGACTTGGTACTTGGGGCGGAACGTTTTTCAATAAAAAGAACCTTCTCTTCGTTCCCATAAGTAATCTCTAATTGAGTCGCCCTTGAAATAAACAAACTCCCCTCTGGGGCAGGGGGCTTTTAATTCCCATGAAAAAAGCACTTTTATTCTCTCTGTTGAGTTTGGTCGGTGGAGCGGCATCCGCTCAAAAAGCCCTGCAAGAAGTCATCATTGACTACAATACGCTCCGCAAAAAGCCCAAAACCGTAGAAGTCACTTTACCCAAAGGACTGGGTGCGGTGTTTTATCGGGTCACGGCTTTCAACGCCGAAAAAGTCAATACCAACGAATCACTTTACAATGCGATACGCTTGGTCAATCCCGAAAAACTGACGGCAGAAGGCTATGATTTTAACCAACATTTGCTCACTTCCAACGCCGACATGGACGTGGCCGTGGGCTTTTTTGAGGACAAAACCGCCGCCGAAGCCTACTCCGACGGGCGCGAAACCGCCGCTTGTGGTCGGGTGGATAGCACCAAAAGTGCCGCAGGCATGGTGACTTGCAAAGCCGAGAAAATGTACGTAGCCGTCAAACCGCTCACCAAAGGTAAAATCGCCACGGTGAAAGTGGAAGTGGTAGCATTGGCCGATTTACCCGAAGACCCCATCAACGACCGTTATCCGTTTGTTGTTCAAAACGAACTCAACGGCGAAATTGCCTACGAAGTCAGCGGCGACCGCAGCACTTGGCAGTCGTTTTTCTTGCCCAAACAGCGCAAAGCGGAATTCAAACTCGCGGCTTCGCAGGTGTATCTGCGCGTGAGTACGCTCGACAAAGTATCAGAAGAGTACAAAATTGATTCGGGCAAGCAGTACCGCTTCTTTTGGAACAAAGACAAAAACCGCGTGGATTTAGCAGAGTTTAAGCCATAGAAAACAGTTTCACTCTGTGAACCTCTGTGTTATACTCTGTGCTACTCTGTGTCCCCAAAAGTATTTAACCAAACAACTTCCTGTCCAACGAATACTTCCCCGCGCCCGTGAGCAAAATGGCAAGGTACGCGATGAGGTACATCATTGCGTGTTCTTTGTCGCCGAGTGGGTCTGGGCCGTGAACAACAAAGGTGACCACCACAAAATGAATCACCAAAACCGCCGAAGCGTAGCGAGTAAATACCCCCAAAGCCACGGCAAGGGCGCAGAAAAATTCCGCAAAAATGGTCAGCAAAAAAGACAAGTGTGGCCCCAGAAATAGGGGGTCTGGAAAATCGCGCGCGCCGTTGAGGTAGTTGTAGAGTTTGTCGTGGCCGTGGGTGATAAGCAACAAAGACATACCAACGCGCAAAATCAACAGTGCCAAATCGGCAAAAGAAGTGGTAGAATTGGGTTTAAAGAATGAAAGCATGGAGCGTGATTGTTAGGTTTTGTTTGAATACTACCGCCAAGACGCGAAGACACAAGGTGTTTTCTTAGCGTCCTCGCGTCTTGGCGGTTAAAAAAAATGTACAAAGAACTTTCCGAAAGTTACAGATATTTTGGCAAATATTGCAACATGATTGGGAAACGACTCGAATACGAAAAAATGTACGCCGTAGAGCGGCAACTGTGGTGGTACCGCATCCTCCACCAAAACGTACAGACGGCCATTCAAACGTATTTTCCTGACAAAAACATTGCGATTTTGGACGCGGGATGCGGCACAGGCGGCTTGCTGACTTCTTTGCAATCGCAGGGTTATACGCAGCTTTCGGGTTTTGACGGTTCGGCAGATGCCGTGGAGTTTTGCCAAGCACGCGGCTTGAATGTGGCCCAACACAATCTGACTCATATTGAGGCGTTTAGCCCCGCAAACCCGTTGGATGTCATCATCTGCGACGATGTGTTTTGCTACCTAACCGACGACGAAATCTTGCGCGTCATGCGTTGCTTCAAAAATTGGCTCAAACCCAACGGTATTTTTATCTCCAACAACAACGCC
>JALOLW010000326.1 GCA_025455795.1 Spirosomataceae bacterium | reverse complement strand
GCCGCTTACCTCTACCATGATAGAATTGAGCGACTTGGTGGCCTGTACCAGCAAGCCCGTTTGGGTTTTGATGTTGTCCATCTCTTGCTGGTTTTGGCGGTCTTTTTGGCGGTTCAGTTTTTCGGTCGTTACGGTCAGGTACAACCCAATAAAAATACCCACGATGCCCCCCACCAAACCCGCAATGTCCAGCTCTCGAATGTACTTGTCAATGCCAGGGCTAAAATAAGCGTTGGGGTCGTTGTATTTGCCGTTAATTATCTGGTAATCTGACAAATAATGAACAGGGTCGTTGAAAATATAATGCCACTTGAAGCCCAACGAAATAAGCAACGCAATGAGCGGAATCAAGAAAAAAGCGGTAAACAGAATAGGGTGCTTTTTGGTGATGTCAATCAGCACACTAAAAAATCCTTCGTCTTGTTGCGTATCAGATTGTGGATGAGCAGTTTTCATATTGAAATTGTGATTTTATTTGGAGAGTACCTGAACTTTTCGGTTTAGGGTTTTGAATGATACAAAGGTCTTGTAAAAATCCATGCCCGTAAATCCAGAAACGCCTACATTTGAAGTATAGGAAAACCTGTATTTTTGGTATTTTTAAGGTAGAATAAGCTCTCCAAACAACCAAGTTGTGCGAGATAAAAGCCATCTGTTGTCTCTTTCATCAAGTAAAAAACAGCCTTTTTGAGCTTAATAAAATAAAAAATACATTATGTCCACTGACAATAAAGCCCCACAACTTCGCAGTCAAGATTGGTTTGGAAAAGAAGGCAAAGACGGCTTCATCTACCGCTCTTGGATGAAAAATCAAGGCCACGCGCCGCATCAGTTCAAAGGAAAACCCGTTATCGGGATTTGTAACACTTGGTCGGAAGTAACCCCTTGCAACGCTCACTTTCGAGACTTGGCCCAAAGTGTCAAAAATGGCATCTATGAAGCGGGCGGCTTTCCGTTGGAGTTTCCTGTGATGTCGCTTGGCGAAACCCTCATTCGTCCTACGGCCATGTTGTACCGCAATCTGGCCAGCATGAGCGTCGAAGAAAGCATCCGTGCCAATCCTTTTGACGGAATTGTGCTGCTTACGGGTTGCGACAAAACCACCCCCTCGCTCATCATGGGTGCGGCGAGTGTGGACCTGCCCACCATCGTGATGCCTGGTGGCCCCATGCTTGCGGGGCGTTTTCAAGGACGTGCCATCGGCTCTGGCACTGACGTGTGGCGTTTTGCCGATGACCTCAAAACGGGTAAAATGACCGCAGAAGAGTTTGAAGAGGCCGAAAGTTGCATGAGTCGGAGCATTGGCCACTGTTCTACGATGGGTACTGCTTCTACCATGGCCACCATGGCCGAAGCCCTCGGCTTAACGCTACCGGGCGTGTCGGCTATTCCTGCCGCCGATTCTCGCAAAAAAATGAACGCCCACCTGACAGGAATGCGCATCGTGGAGATGGTCAAAGAAAATAGAAAACTCTCTGATGTCCTCACGCGCGAGGCGTTTGAAAATGCCATCATGCTCAACGCCGCCGTGGGTGGCTCGACCAATTTCGTGCTGCATCTGCTCGCCATTGCGGGCCGCGTGGGCGTCAATCTGACGCTGGAAGACTTTGACAAGGTGGGTTCTCGTCTGCCGTTTTTGCTCAATGTGATGCCCTCGGGCCAGTACCTCATGGAAGACTACTTCTACGCGGGTGGATTGCCCGTAATCATCAAAGAATACCAAGAATTTCTGCACAATACCCCAACCGTCAATGGCAGATCGTTGGTTGAAAACTCCCAAAATGCCAAAAACTGGAATCATGACGTAATCGCATCGAGTGCCAATCCTATTTTGGAGGAGGGCGGTATCGCGGTCGTCAAAGGCAATTTGTGTGAAAACGGGGCGGTTATCAAACCTTCGGCGGCTTCGGCGCACTTGATGAAACACAAAGGGCGCGCGGTGGTGTTTGAAACCATCGAAGATTACCACGCCCGTATCGAAGACCCAGCGTTGGATATTGACGAAACTTGCGTCATGGTACTCAAAAACGTGGGCCCCAAAGGTTACCCAGGTATGCCCGAAGTGGGCAACATGGCTTTGCCCAAAAAATTGCTCGAAAAAGGTATTACCGATATGGTGCGTATCTCCGACGCCCGCATGAGTGGCACGGCGTATGGCACTGTATTGCTTCATGCCTCGCCCGAAAGCGCCGTGGGGGGCAACTTGGCCTTGGTCGAAAACGGCGATATGATTGAAATAGACATTGCCAATCGCTACATCCACTGGCACGTGTCCGACGATGAAATCGCCCGCCGCCGAGCGGCATGGCAGCCGATTGATTTGGGCTATAACCGCGGCCACCAAAAACTCTACATCCAACACGTCACACAAGCCCACGAAGGCTGTGATTTTGACTTCTTAGTGGGTAGTTCGGGCGGCGACGTTCAGCGCGAATCGCATTGATAAATTCAGTCAGGAATGCGTAAAACAAGTGTATTTTACGCATTCCTGCATTCGCTCATTCTCGCATTTACCCATTTCTGCATTTACGCATTGTTGCATTTCCGCACTTCTACATTTCCGGATTGCTTATTTACTCCGCTTGGGCGTTTCGCCGTACTTTTCTTTGAAGGCTTTGATAAAATGTGACACACTCTCGTAGCCAATCGCCATGCTTATTTCGGAAACGTTTTGGGAAGAGTTTTTCAACAAAAAAGCCGCGTGTTCCAGTCTTCGCTGTTTGATCCAAGCCGCTGGCGAAGTATGAAACTGCGCCTCAAAATCACGCTTGAACGCCGACAAACTCCTGCCCGATAAGTGCGCCAATTCGTTGATAGAGAGCGGTTTTAAGTAGTAATTGTTCATCAAAAAATCCAACTCGGTCTTTTGTCCACGATAGATATTGAACAAAACAGATTTGAGTTGTTGCGAGCCATCTATTTCGAGTAGATGAAGCAACATTTCTTGGAATTTGAGCCGTAAAAACTGGTTGAGAAAAAGTGTGTTCGACTGAAAATAAGGCAGCAAAGAGTCAATAAATTTTTCAAAAGTAGCCGATGATTGAAGGAGTAGAATAGCTTCGGTTTGCGAGGGCGACGATTTTTCAAAAAGCCTAAGGTGCTGACTGACAAACTCTTTGAGTAGTTTTTCTTGAAAAAAAAACACCAAACTCCGATAATCGCTCCCGATGGATTCATTCATGGAATAGCAGCCACGTTGAAAAAACAAAATGTCGCCTTTTTTGACGTGTAAATCTTGGGCAAGCGACACGAAGCGTTTTTCGCCTTCCAACACCACCACCACGGCCACTTCTTCAAAAAACAACTCGTTGCGTTCTGGATAGACATTGCTACGATAAGCCACGAAGGTAGTTTCTTGGATTTTGAGCGACTCAAACTGCCCTGCTTTGATGTCAGACGGAACGCGCAGCATGGCCGTTAGTTGAACGCCCCTCCGTCTTTGAGGGCATTGTAGTCAGTAGCCAATGACTTGTACTGACTCACCAAAAACGTTTGGAGTTGTTCGTTAAACGCCACTTTCTCCGTTTCGTTGAGGGTTTCGTACAAGTCTTTCAATTCTTGGTTGATAGCCGCTTTTTCGGCTTCGCTGTTGGCATTGATGGCCCTCACGTGATACTGTCGAAAATCAAAATTCATTTGCCTCCTCAATTTCTTTAATAATAAATTGATGACTGTACGCTGTCCATTCTTCCAAAGGCATCTGCACTACACGTCCTTGGGTGGTTTCTAACTCTTTGAGATGAATTTTCATAATCCATTTTTGTTTTTTTACTCCCCAAAATGCTTTCTTACTTTGACCAATGCCGAACCAATGACCTGGTGCATGTCGTAGTAGCGATACTCGGCGAGGCGTCCGCCAAAGATAACATTCGGCACGTTTTCGGCCAATTTACGATATTCTCTAAACACGCGGTCGTTTTTGTCGTCATTGACAGGATAATAAGGCTCTTGGCCGTGCGTCCATTCTTGTGGATACTCGCGGGTGATGAGGGTTTTTTCCTGCGTACCAAACTCAAAATGCTTGTGTTCGATGATGCGCGTGAAGGGCGTTTCGGCATCGGTATAATTGACCACCGCATTGCCTTGATAGTTTTGATTATCAAGGAGTTCGTGGTCGAAACGAAGGCTTCGGTATTCGAGATACCCAAACTGAAAATCGAAATACTCATCAATTTTTCCCGTGTAAACAATTTGCTCCGCCAAAGCATCCAACGCCTCTCGGTCTTTGAAATAATCTACCCCCAATCGTACTTCAATGCCCTCCAATAGCCCTTCATTGAGTTTGTTGTAGCCACCGATAGGAATGCCCTGATAGCGGTCGTTGAAGTAATTATTGTCAAACGTAAACCGCACGGGCAGGCGTTTGATGATAAACGCGGGCAAATCCACGCACTTGCGCCCCCATTGTTTTTCGGTATAACCTTTGATGAGTTTTTCGTAAATATCCGTTCCCACGAGTGAGATAGCCTGTTCTTCGAGGTTTTGAGGGTCGGTGATATTGGCCTCGGCGATTTGCGATTGGATTTTGGCTTGGGCTTCTTCGGGCGTGCGTACTTTCCACATTTGGTAGAAAGTATTCATGTTGAAAGGTAAGTTATAAAATTCGCCGTAGTAATTGGCCACGGGGGAGTTGGTGTAGCGATTGAACTCCACAAACGAATTGACGTAGTCCCAGATTTCTTTGTCGTTGGTGTGAAAAATATGCGCCCCGTACTTGTGGACATTGATGCCTTCCACATTTTCGCAGTAGGTATTGCCCCCGATGTGTTCTCTGCGGTCAATGACCAAACATTTCTTCCCTCTTTTGGTGGCTTCGTGCGCCCATACGCACCCAAATAGCCCCGCTCCTACAATCAGATAATCAAATTCTTTGTTGGTCATTTTGTGGTTAATTAAAGTCTCCAATAAGTGATGTGGTCAGTCGTATTTTGGTAGAGCCCTTTCAAATCCATCAGAATCGGGCTACCATTCATCAGTACTTCAAAATCACTCATTTTCATTTGTTTATATTCGTCGTGAGCTACCGCCACGAGCACAG
>JALOLW010000325.1 GCA_025455795.1 Spirosomataceae bacterium | reverse complement strand
TTACTTGATGCCACTAATTCACGAATGAAAATCGAATGATATTAGTGCATTCGTGGCATCAATAAAATACATTTATCAAGTAATTTCATAAAGAACCGTAAATTAATTTCTTACATTACTTCCAAATTTTCCGAGAAAAAAACGTAGAAAACGCTATATTTGCAGTAAATGAACCCTTTTTGACACAAATGGCAGAACAAGTAAAGTACGACGAAAGCAGCATTAAATCTCTTGATTGGAAAGAACATATCCGCCTGCGACCAGGAATGTACATCGGCAAGCTCGGCGATGGTGCCGCTGCCGACGACGGCATCTATGTATTGGTGAAAGAAATCATGGACAACTCCATAGACGAACACACCATGGGCTTTGGCAAAGCTATAGACATCAAAATTTCCGAACACAGGGTAGAAATACGCGACTATGGGCGGGGAATTCCCCTCGGTAAAGTCGTGGACTGTGTGTCTAAAATCAATACAGGCGGTAAATACGACTCGGGGGCTTTTCAAAAATCAGTAGGTCTCAACGGCGTAGGAACAAAAGCCGTCAACGCGCTCTCGACTTATTTTAAAGTACAGTCGTTTAGAGATGGCAAAACTAAGTGGGCAGAATTTAAGAAAGGGGAACTCATAGAAGACTCAAAAGAAGAAGAAACCACCCAGCGGAATGGCACTTCAATGGTATTTGAGCCAGACAATACTATTTTCAAAAACTATCATTTTATCCCGCAGTTTTTGGAAAATATGATTTGGAACTACTGCTATCTCAATGCGGGTTTGGCCATCAATTTCAACGGCCAAAAATTCGTCTCCCAAAACGGGTTGCTGGATTTGCTCCGCAACAAAACCGACGAAGACAGCATACGATACCCCATCATTCACCTCAAAGGGCAGGACATTGAAGTAGCCCTCACGCACGGCAATCAATACGGGGAAGAATACTATTCGTTTGTCAATGGACAATATACCACCCAAGGCGGTACGCACTTAGCGGCATTTCGGGAGGCGATAGTGCGGACAGTCCGAGAGCATTTTGGCAAAGATTACGCCCCCGAAGACGTACGGGCTTCGATTATTGCCGCCGTTAGTATCAGGGTCCAAGAGCCTGTTTTTGAGTCACAAACGAAGACAAAGCTGGGTTCGAGTAATATTTCCCCCGACCCCAACAGCACCACCGTAAGAACGTTTATCAATGACTTCTTGAAGGCAAAGTTGGACAACTATTTGCACATCAATCCCAAAGTAGCCGAAACGCTCAAAAAGCGCATTGAACAGTCGGAAAGGGAGCGGAAGGAACTGGCAGGAATCAAAAAACTGGCCAACGAAAGGGCAAAAAAGGCCAATTTGCATAACAAAAAACTCCGTGATTGCCGCGCGCACCTCACCGACGCCAAATCGGATTTTCGGTACGAAACCACCCTTTTCATCACCGAGGGTGACTCGGCAAGTGGCTCTATCACCAAAGCCCGTAGCGTAGAAACCCAAGCGGTATTTAGCCTACGCGGCAAGCCGCTCAACTGCTTCGGTTTGACCAAAAAAATCGTGTACGAAAACGAGGAGTTCAATTTGCTCCAACACGCATTGGACATTGAAGAATCGCTCGAAAATCTGCGCTATAATCGCATTGTTATTGCTACTGATGCCGACGTGGACGGGATGCACATCCGTTTGTTGATGCTGACGTTTTTCTTGCAGTTTTTTCCCGATTTGGTGCGCAACGGCCACGTTTATATTCTCCAAACGCCGCTTTTTCGGGTTCGCAACCCGCGCAACCACAAAGAAACGGTTTATTGCTACAGCGACGAAGATCGTCAAAAAGCCATCAAAAAACTTGGCGGCGGCAAGCGCGTCGAAATCACCCGCTTCAAAGGATTGGGCGAAATTTCTCCTGATGAGTTTGGCAAATTCATCGGCGAAAATATGCGTATCGAACCCGTGATTTTGGACAAAGAGGCCACAATTCCCAAGTTACTTGGCTACTACATGGGCAAAAATACGCCCGAACGACAACGATTTATCATTGACAACCTCCGCGTAGAAAAAGACCTGGCAGAAGACGAAAATATCGCGGCTTAACAAAACCCACCAAAGTAGCAAAACGCGACGACCCGCTTATGTTCGTGTAGAAAATCAAAAAACCCGCTCAACCATGAGCGGGGTTTTTGCCAATCACGGAAATTAAAATTAATTTCCGTACAACTGATTGAATAACAGTTTGAACGTTCCTTGCGATTGTGCGCGGAAGGTGATTTCAGGGCCAAACACGGTAAGTTTACCCGCGCCTACGGGGGCTTCAAATGCCGCTACGCCGTCGCGCAGGTAGCTTTGTCCCCACGCCCAACCCGAACGGAGGGGCTTGTCGGTCGAAAACCACATCAGCGGTTTTATGTCGCCTTTGGCCACTGCTGCCGCCGACAATTTGAAGACAGGACTGGCATCGAAGTAAACAGTGGTCGAGTTGGACATTCCCCAAGTAGCGGCTTGGGTGGAGTCGAGGGAGGTTTGGAGCAAGCTACCAGGAATGTAATACTTGTCGTTGGGCAGGGGACGTTCGGTGCCAGCGGCAGTCATTTCCACGAGGGCGTTGCGCACGGGCAAGCCGAGGTGATAGGCCAAGTTGGCACTGCTTCCTACAGTCACGATACGACCGCCGTCTTGCAAAAACTTCTTCAACTGCGGGATGGTTTTATCAGCACTTACTCGACCCAACCACGGACGAAACTCTTCGGGAATGTCGTCGGCTTTGGGGCCACCGCCACCACCATAACCAAACTCAGAAGCAACAACTGCCCCCGAAGGTGCGGAAATGGCTTGCCTTACAAAAACAATCACGTCGTAGTTGGCGCGGAGGTCACCTTTGTCGAGTTCTTGGGCATGAACTACTTTGTACGGAAATTTGTACTGGTCAAACAGCAGTCGGGTCCAACCCGAAGGCATTGAACCACCGTAGTTATCCCAAAGTGCGATACGCAAAGGCTTCACTTTCTGCATATTGGTAGGCTTTTTGGTCAGACCTTTCACTACCACACCCCATTCTTTAGCCGCTTTTTCGACGGCAGCTTTGGCTTTGGCAGGCACATAAAACGCCCCCGCTTCGGCTCCTTCTGCACCCTGTGGCAAGCGCGATACTTCTACGCCCGCTGCGAGGAGGTCGTTGACAGCCACGTAAGAGTTGTTGGCCACCGCACTCAGTACATAGCCGCCCGCTCCTGCTTCGGTTTTGCCCGTAGCGGTTTGGAGTTGGCCGTAAGGAATCCGCTCAAATGGTCCGTTGAAATCTTCCAAAAAGCGGTCAAATTGAACGCCCATCTGATAGGCCAACGTCCAACCTGCGGCGTCGTAAGGGCGCACGGGTGGGCCACCAGGATAAGCAAAATCATTGGGGTGGTCTTGGGGTTCAAACAAATCCAAGACGTGCGGACGGAAAGCCTGATTGGTTTTGACCACAAACGACCCCGCAGGATAGTTTTTGCCATTGACCGAAAAATCAGTGGTAGCTTTGTGAATCAACACGCCTGTGCGCAGGAGTGCGTTGATGAAATTGACAGCCGTTCCAAAATCTTGCTGGTTGGCAGGGACAACATAGCCGCGCGGGTCGCGGAGTTTGGCGTCTTTCATTACTGCGTCAAAATACTTGGTGTTGATGCCCGCTCCTCGTGCGCCGAAGGGGTCGGGTGCAGCGGCAGAATCGGGCTTAGCAGAGCGGTCGCTGCGTTGAGCAGCGGTGATGGCATCGGCGCGTTTAGGCGAAAGCGTCCAGTAATCTTTACTTCCGCGCTCAATAGAATTTTTGCCCATTTTGTACATATTAAAAAGCACTTGGTCTGACTGCCGCGCGGCATAGTCCAGCACGGCGTAGTTGCACGATACCGAATAATCAATAGATTGCTTGAAGTGCCATTTTTGGGGCGTAACGGGGAAAGGCGTATTGTTGTTGGGAATCAAACGACTGGGGATTGTCGGTACGGTTTCGGGGGTAGGGCCGCCGATGATTTCGGTGAGCAGACCGATTTGGTTGTGAAAGTAGGTTGTGGTACGCAGGCCACCGTTGTACCAAGTCGAAAACACCGACCCACCGAGGCGCGTGAAGCCTGGCTTGGCTTCGGCGTTGAGGCGATTGATCATGGCCGCACCCACGGCATCAATGCCCGTAATCACCATCGGGTCAAAGACGTAGTTGAACGGGTCACGATAAGGAGGTCCTGCCACAATCGAACCCGCAGGGCCACGTTGGTGGTGGTTGTACATGATTTGCGGAATCCAATCTACAAACAAAGGCCGCGCCACATTTTGGGTTTCTTTGAGTTGAAGCATGAAAAAATCGCGGTTGTTGTCGTGTCCCGCGTATTTTTGATAAAGGCGTGGTAAATATTCAAGAGCGCGTTTTTCGGGGGTAGGGTTGCGCATGTACCAGTTGGCCGTCAGTTCCTGCCCGTCGGGGTTGATGTGGACCATCAAAATAACGGTGTTGTTGAGAATACGCATATTTTCGGCATCGTTGCGCGAGGTGAGCTGATAAGCCGTTTCGATGAGTTGCATCCACGCCACCGTTTCTGTTGAGTGAATCCCCCCATCAATCCAAACCACGGCTTTGCCTTCGTTGGCCAGTTCGCGTGCTTGCGCGTCGGTGAGTCCCTCGGCATGAGCGAGTTTCTGAGAAATTTCTTGGTAACGCGCCAGTTTTTTGTGGTTGTCGGGCGAGGTGATGATAAGCATTGGTTGGTCGCGGCCTTCTTCGGTTTTGCCGATATTGACCATCTTAACGCGGTCGGAGGTAGCAGCGAGTTTTTTGAAGTACGCTTCAGTTTGGGTAAAAGTAGCGAGCATATAGTCATCGCCAACGTTGAACCCAAAATGTTCTTTGGGAGTAGGGACTTGCGCCCAGCTTGTAAAAGTACAAGCCCACAGCACCACTAAAAGTAGGGGAAATAGTTTTTTCATAAAATCATTGTTTTAGTTTGGTTATACAAATAAATAGGAAAATGACTGAATGGTTGTATTTCACGGGGGCTTTATTGATAAAACGCCCATTTTTTGAGATA
>JALOLW010000324.1 GCA_025455795.1 Spirosomataceae bacterium | reverse complement strand
TGATTGAATTTGTTCCGTTTTTCCGTTTTCCAATTTCTCTTGCCGCGCGGGCGGCCCCGTCCGTTTTCCAATTTTCCTTGTTCCAACCTTTCTTATAATGATTAAAAAAAACTCCCCTATTCTACTCATTGTCAGTCTTTTGGCTGTTAGTTCCTGCACTCGTTATTTCGTAGGGCAGCCTGTACAACTGCGAACCGTGAGTGTCAGCGACACTACATCTGCCCCGCAGACGGCTCTTTCGCAAGGAGTTATGAGTTATTTACAGCCTTACTCCGATAGTTTGGGGGCAAAAATGAACGCCGTGCTGGTACAGTCGCCGCGCCGCCTGAGCAAAGGGCAACCCGAGTCAGAACTTGGCAACCTCATGGCCGACCTCCTGCGCGAAATGGGCAGCGAACGCCTCGGTAAGCCCGTGGACGTAGCCGTGACCAATTCGGGCGGGATTCGGACCGACCTGCCTGCGGGTAGCATCACCCTCGGCGACGTCTATCAAGTGATGCCATTTGACAATGAATTGGTGGCCCTGACGCTTACGGGCGATGTGATGCAAAAAGTGGTTGAATACATTGCCCAGCGTCGTGAACCGCAATCGGGCCTTAAACTGACCATCAGCAAAGCCAGTAATCAGCTCACCGAAGCCCTCGTCAATGGCCAACCCCTCGACCCCAAGAAAAGCTACGTATTGCTCACCAGCGACTACATGGCAACGAGCAGCGACATGGCCAAGATAGTCGCCAATCCCCAAAACTACCAAGTGCTGGGCTATTTGATGCGCGACGCCATGGCCGACTATCTGCGTCGCAAAGGCCAACAAAATCAAATCATTGAACCCAAACGCGATGGCCGCACGCGCATAGTCGAATAAGACTGGAACAGTCGCCGCTGCGACCCTTGCAATTGTCAGCACGCAGCAGAGCCACGCACCAGTTTATCCATCGTAGGCAAAACAATAAAATAATCCATAGCTCAATGCCCCCTCCGGGGGTTGGGGGCAAATTCACGCATTAAAATATGAATCGTCGTTTATTTCTTCAACACATTGCAGGGGTATCAGGTGCCGTAGCACTTGGTAGTTGGCCTTTGGAAAGTTGGGCGGACAATGCCGCTACCGACCTCAAAATCACGATTTTACACACCAACGACCAGCACAGTCGTTTGGAGCCTTTCCCCAAAACCGACCGTTTGGCGGGGCGCGGTGGCGTGGTGAACCGGGCGCGAATACTGAGCAAAATCCGCGCCGAAGAAGCCAATGTGCTGCTGTTTGACGCGGGCGATATTTTTCAAGGAACGCCCTATTTCAATTTTTACAAAGGCCGCCCCGAAATCGAACTCATGAGTCAGATGGGCTACGATGCCGTTACGATGGGCAACCACGATTTTGACGGAGGGCTGGATTTGTACGTCAAACAAATCAAAGAACACGCCAAGTTTTCGGTTTTGGTCGCCAACTACGACTTTTCCAATACCGTCATGGAAGGATTGGCGCAGCCTTATAAAATCTTCAAAATCAAGGGAGTACGAATTGGCGTTTTTGGCTTAGGCATCAATCCACAAGGACTCATCCCCGAAAAACTCTTTGGTGGCACGAAATACTTAGACCCCGTAAAAGTAGCCAACGAAACCGCCGCTATGCTCCGCAACGAGAAAAAGTGTAGCTTGGTGGTGTGCTTGTCGCACTTGGGGTATAAAATGAGCGGAGGGGAGATGTCAGACCTGCTGTTAGCACCTCAAACCCAGCACATTGACCTCATCATTGGCGGTCATACGCATACGTTTTTGAACGAACCTACTTTGGTCAAAAACCAAGTTGGAAAACCCGTCATCATCAATCAAGCGGGTTGGGGCGGTGCCAGTTTAGGACGTTTGGATTTTACGTTTGACCGTATTTCCAAAAAAGTTTTCTTCCAAAGTCAGGCCGTCTCCGTCAATTCGTAGCCCATGCTTTCATCCAATGCTTAGTTCGCAATATCAAACATCCACTGAACCCCAAATTTGTCGAAGCAAGTACCAAAGTAACTGCCCCAAAACGTGTCTTGCAGTTCTTGTTCGACCTTGCCCCCTGCCGATAGCCCCTCAAACAAGCGCTTGGTTTCTTCCTTTGAGTCAGGAGTAAGGCAGATGTAATTGTTGTTGCCAAAGTGTACATTGAAGCCCATTGATTCGGGTGCGTCGCTGCCCATCAACTGGAACCCGCCGAGTATCGGCAACGCTACGTGCAAAATGCCTTTGGCTACTTCTTCGGGCATTGGCGGTGCGCCCTCTTGCGACGGCATGTCAGAAAACCGCGTAAATGCCGAAAATTCGCCGCCAAAAACGGACTTGTAGAAATGAAACGCCTCCTCGGCCTGATTTGAGAAGTTGAGATAAATACCAACTGATGCCATTTGAGTGTTGTTTTTAGGTAGTGAAAAATGATTTTAATTTTTCCCCAAAAGTAAAGCACTCTCACATCAATGTCCACCACGATTGATACACTACTGACATACTGTTGTCACGCAAAATTGTTTTTTTTTACTTGATGCCACTAATTCACGAATGAAAATCGAATGATATTAGTGCATTCGTGGCATCAATAAAATACATTTATCAAGTAATTTCATAAAGAACCAAAGAAGGTTATCGAGTTTTTCAAATTGTAAAAAATACTAACAAAGCTATTGCAGGCGGTACGATGTTTGCCCAACTTAAAGGGGAAAAAAAATTAATTCCACTCGAAGATTTTCTAAAAACAAGAACCCCCTAACCCCCATGCCCTCTCCCCTCACCAACCTCCGCTCGTGGTTCAAGGCAGAAGAACCTGACAAAACCCCTGACAATGAGGCCGCGCCTGCGTTGCCCACCTTTTCTACCACGACTTCTGGCTTGGCAGCCAACCTCTCTTTGGGGTTGCAGCAAGTACAGCAGTTGGCCGACAGTCGCTTGAAAGCATATTTTGGCAAAGGCACTTTCCAAATGCCCGATTTGCAGCTTTACGACGACGGCTCGCCGCTCTTTGTAGCCCTGCGCGACTGGGGGCTGTCGCCCGATGAATACTTGGCCTTGATGATAGCCCTTATCCCAAATCTCCAACCCAATTTTTACGACAACATCTTACAATCTTATCTGCCCAAGGGCGGCGATTTCCCTGAATTTGGCGGGGTCAAAAGCCCCAATACCCGCACTACTTTCCCCACGGGCGACACGGTCTTATTTCTGCTCGGCGGCACCGACCTCGCCGCCCGACTTACCATCCGAAGTCAATTGCTTTCGAGCGATAGCCGCCTCATCAAAGAGCAAGTGTTGCTACTGGAAGAAGCCAAAGAAGGCGACCCCGACACGAGCGGAAGGCTTACAGTAGCCAAAGAATTTGTCGAAATGTTTTTGTTGGGGCGAGAGTGGCATCCTCGTTTTAGTGGCGAGTTTCCCGCGCGCTTGATTTCTACCAACTTGGAGTGGAACGACCTCATCCTTTCCAAAAATACCCGTCAAGAATTGGAGATTTTGCAGAGTTGGTTGGCCCACGAAAAAACCCTTTGGACCGACAAAAACCTCCAAAAACGACTCAAAAAAGGCTATCGTGCTTTGTTTTTTGGCCCGCCTGGTACGGGCAAAACATTGGCGGCGTCGCTTCTGGGCAAACGCTTCGGCAAGGCCGTCTATCGCGTGGATTTGTCGCAGATGGTGTCAAAATACATCGGCGAAACTTCCAAAATCGCCAGTAAACTCTTCGACATCGCCGAAAACAAGAACTGGATTTTGTTTTTTGACGAAGCCGACGCCCTCTTTGGCAAACGCACCTCAGTCGGTTCGTCCAACGCCGCTACGCCAACCAAGACGTATCTTACCTGCTCCAACGGGTCGAAGACTACAACGGGTTGGTTATTTTGGCGTCCAATTTCAAAAACAACATAGACAACGCCTTCATGCGTCGCTTTCAGTCGGTGATTAATTTTACGATGCCTACCGCTACCGAAAGGCTTCAACTTTGGCAACAAACAAAGCCCCAAATCGTGTCATTGACCGACGATATAGCATTGGGAGAATTGGCCGAAAAATACGAATTAAGCGGCGCGTCTATCCTCAATATTTTACATGTCAGCACGATTCGGGCTTTAGAAAGCGGCGGCCCCATCACCAAACCAATGTTGTTGGAAGAGATTGGCAAAGAATTTTTCAAAGAAAACAAAACGCTCTAACCCACCTCGGCAGACCACAGGCAGCGAGTTAGAGCGTTGGCGTATCGAATCAATGGGTCGTTTTGGCAGGATTGGCTTTCATCTGAATAATGTCCACCAAAAGCGCAAACGCCATTGAGAAGTAAATGTAGCCCTTAGGGATATGAACCTCAAAACCTTCGGCGAGTAACGCCATCCCGATCATCAACAAAAAGCTCAAAGCCAGCACTTTGAAAGCAGGATGGCGATTGACAAAATTGCTAATAGGCGTAGCCGCCACGAGCATAATCAGCACTGTCACGATGACCGCCGTGTACATCACCCATAGTTCTTCTACCAAACCCACAGCAGTGATAATCGAGTCCACCGAAAACACCAAATCAAGCAGCAGCACCTGTACGAGTACACTCCCAAACGTCGCTGCGCCTTTTTGAAGACCATCTTCTTCTTTTTGTTCTACTTTGTGATAAATCTCCTTGGCACTTTTGTAAAGCAAAAACAAGCCTCCCAAAATCAAAATCAAATCTTTGCCCGTGATGTCGTTGTTCAATACACTAAACAGCGTCTGGTCCAACTTCATAATCCACGCAATAGCAGCCAACAGCCCCAATCGCATCACCATCGCAAGCGCGATACCAATAAAGCGCACTTTGGGTTGCTGTTCGGGCGGAAGTTTGGCGGCCAAAATGGTGATAAAAATAATGTTGTCAATACCCAAGACAACTTCCAGAGCAATGAGCGTTAATAGGGCGATAATGGTTTGAGAATCCATAGAGATACTTGTTTGGTGATTTGTTTTTTATACGCAACTACCATTCGACGTATAGTGTTCAATATTAGTCATTGATAAAAACGATTGCTGCTGATTTTCAACTATTTCCGTTGGATTTCCCACCAACTACATTATATTTTTGTCTTTCTATCCTTTACCATTTAAAATGTTTCTCATACACAATGTACAAAGCACTTTTTTTGATGGGTTTGAGCCTGGGCTTGTATGCTCAAACCAAACCTGAAAATTACACCCAAAAAATCTCTGGCAGCAACGTCACCTACGACATGGTGGCGGTGCCAGGGGGAGAGTTTATGATGGGCAGTCCCGCCAAAGAAAAAGGCCGCAAAGAAGACGAAGGCCCACAGCATAAAGTCAAAGTTGAGCCGTTTTGGATAGGGAAGCACGAAGTGATTTGGGACTTTTACGATTTGTTTACCAACAAAAACATCGAAGCTGAAATGGCTAAACGCCACGCAGACCCCGAAAACAGCCTCGCCAAAACCGACGCCAGCACGCGCCCGAGTCCGTCGTACGTGGATATGTCGTTTGGCATGGGCCGCGCGGGCTATCCTGCCATCAACATGACCCAATACGCCGCCATCCATTTTTGTAAATGGCTGTATGAAAAAACGGGCGTGTTTTATCGCCTCCCCACCGAAGCCGAGTGGGAGTACGCTTGTCGTGCGGGCAGCAGCACGGCCTACTGTTTTGGCGACGACCCCAAACTCCTCGACGAGTACGCTTGGCACAAAGGCAACAGCGGTGGTGGTTACAAAAAAATAGGCACCAAAAAACCCAACGCTTGGGGCATCCACGATATGCACGGCAACGTGATAGAATGGACACTCGACCAGTACAGCAAGGATTTTTACGCAAAAAAAGCCGCTGGACAAACCCAGGAGCCTTATTTGAAAGTAAAAGAACTGTACCCAATGGCCGTACGCGGAGGTTCTTGGGACGACGAAGCCGCTGGCTGTCGCTCGGCGGTGCGGATTCCGTCATCGCCCGATTGGAAAGTATTAGACCCGCAAAGTCCCAAGTCAGAATGGTGGATGACGAGCGCGTCGTTTGTGGGTTTTCGACTGGTGCGCCCCGTCAAAACCCCCACTCCCGAAGAAATCAAGGCATATTACAGCCCAGAATTAATGGAAGATTATTGAAAATAGCCCCCAAACCCCCGAAGGGGGCAATACATATACAACTAAACTCCCCCCTCGGGGGATGGGGGGCTTTTATTACTATGGAAACCAACCGTCGTGAATTTTTGAAGTCGTCGAGCCTTATCACAGGTGGCGCACTTCTCAGCACCCTGCCTTTGTCGTCGTATGGCTATCACAACTCCGCCAATGATGTCATCAAAATCGCCCTCGTAGGCTGCGGTGGGCGCGGTACAGGCGCGGCTGCTCAAGCCCTCAGTACCAAGCAAAACGTACAACTCGTGGCAATGGCCGACGCCTTCCAAGACCGTTTGGAGGGTGCTTTCAACGCCCTCACTAAGCGCAAGTACAAAGACGACAATGGCGCAGAAATAGACATCAAAGCCAAAATAGACGTTCCCAAAGAGCGGATGTTTGTGGGTTTTGATGCTTACAAACAAGCCATCGCCCTGGCTGACGTGGTGCTACTGGCTACGCCTCCGGGCTTCCGCCCCATGCACTTCGAGGAAGCAGTCAATCAAGGCAAGCACGTGTTTATGGAAAAACCCGTGGCCACCGACGCCGTAGGTGTACGCCAAGTGCTGGCTGCCGCCGAAAAAGCCAAAGCCAACAAACTCAACGTGGTGGTAGGCTTGCAACGCCACTATCAACGCAACTACCGCGAAGCCATGAAGCGTATCCACGACGGGGCGTTGGGCGACATCGTGGGCGGCAATGTCTATTGGGTGTCGGGTGGCGTGTGGAACAACCCCCGCAAACCCGGCCAAACCGAAATGGAATACCAAATGCGTAACTGGTACTATTTCAACTGGCTCTGCGGCGACCATATCAACGAGCAGCACATTCACAACATTGACGTAGCCAACTGGGCCAAGCGCGGCTACCCCGTAGAAGCGCGCGGTACGGGCGGGCGCGAAGTACGAAATACCAAAGAACACGGCGAAATCTTCGACCACCACATCGTGGACTTTACGTATGCCGACGGTACGCTCATCAACAGCCAATGCCGCCACTACGAAGGCACGTATAGCATTGTAGATGAGCAGTTTTTGGGTACCAAAGGCCGCATAGATAGTTTCAACGGCGACAAAACCATCCTCAAAGCCTACAAAGGTGGCAAAGTGCTATATGCGCACCAAGGCAAAGGCGACCGCAACCCTTACCAAGTAGAACACGACGAACTGTTTGAGGCGATTGCCAAAGGAGAATACAAATTTGCCGATGCCGAAAATGGTGCCAAAAGCACCCTCACGGCCATCATGGGCCGCATGGCGACTTACTCTGGCAAAATCATCAAGTGGGACGAAGCCCTCAACTCAAGTGTGAGTCTAATGCCCGAGCGGTTGGCGTGGGATGCCCTGCCCAAACTCCTCCCTGGCCCCGACGGCTACTACCCCGTGGCAGTACCCGGCAAAAGCCTCGTGGTTTAACCCCCCCCCATCAAAAAAGCCGCCGCTTCGGTCATCGAAGCGG